>NZ_JBLXXR010000036.1:0-11038 GCF_048513535.1 Rothia sp. CCM 9416
TTGATTCTTCGTAGGTGCCTGCAATCGCATTACCGGTGACCTCTGCATGGTCAAAGGTCGCCATGAGAGTTGCCTCAGGCATGGTGTTCACGGTGCCGGGGGCGGCAATCTCGGTGACATAGAGGGTGTCGGGGTAGGCGGGGTTTTTGACACCTGTTGAGGCCCAGAGCGGGCGCTGGTGGTTAGCCCCAGCGGCTTCAAGGCGTGCCCAGCGCTCTGACTCGAATGCCTGCTCGTAGACCTCAAAAGCCAGACGGGCGTTAGCAAGACCGGCCTTGCCACGCAGGGCCAGGGCCTCCTCGGTAGCAATGGCATCGAGACGGGCATCAATTTCGGTGTCGACACGGGAGACAAAGAAGCTAGCTACGGAGTGAATCTTTGACAGATCCTTACCGTTCTCCAGTGCTTTCTCTAGGCCCAGCATGTAAGCGTTGATGACTGCGCGGTAGCGCTCCAGCGAGAAGATCAGAGTGACGTTGACCGAGATACCCTCGGCCAGGGTCTGCGCAATGGGGGCAAGACCCTCTTCGGTGGCGGGAATCTTAATCATGACGTTTTCACGGCCAACAGCGGTGTAGAGCTGCTTTGCCTGAGCAAAAGTTGCATCAGATTGGCGAGCCAGCAGGGGGCTGACCTCAATGGAGACGCGACCGTCAAAGCCCTGGCTTGCCTCGTAAATGGGAGCAAAAACGTCGCAGGCATCGCGTACATCATCAATCATGGCGGCGAAGCCCGCGGCTTCTGCCTCTGTGCCCTGCTCTGCGAGTTTTTTCATCTGCTCAGCGTAGGCCGCGCCGTTGCTCAGTGCTGCGGCAAAAATACTGGGGTTGGTGGTCACGCCAACAACGTTTTTGGTATTAATCAGGGTCTGCAGGTTACCGCTGGACAGGCGTTCACGGGAAAGGTCATCGAGCCAGATGGAGACGCCGGCGTCGGAAAGCTTCTGGGTAGGTGTAGTCATTGGTGTATTTCCTCTGTAGTTGCTTGCCCTAGCCGGGCTGATGCGCTCCGGCTAGGGCTCATATAGGTCAAGAGCAGAAAGCAGGTCAGCCGCCGCTCTCTGTACGGGTACCGCGCACGGAACCCTGTGGTTATTGGGCGGCCTGGATGGACTCGCGTGCTGCTGCAGCTACTTTCTCGGCGGTGAAACCGAAATCAGCGAAGAGCTCTTCGGCTGAGGCAGATGCACCGTAGTGTTCCAGAGAGACAGCGCGACCAGCATGGCCCAAGAGGTCCTGCCAAGACATAGCCAAGCCGGCTTCGACAGTAACTCGTGCCTTGACAGCGGCAGGGATAACCGACTCGCGGTACTCCGCACTCTCAGCGGCAAACCACTCGCGGCAAGGCATGGAGACAACACGAGCCGCAATGCCTTCTTCTGCAAGCTGGGTGCGCGCGGCCAGAGCAAGCTCAACCTCAGAGCCGGTAGCAATCAGAATGACATCCGGGGTTCCCTCGGTATCAGCCAGCACATAGCCACCGCGTGCGGTGCCCTGGGCTGAAGCGAACTTCTCACCCTCAGCCTTGGGGTGCAGGTCTTCACGAGCAAGGTTGGTCAGGTTCTGGCGTGAGAGCACCAGGCCTGCCGGGTGATCTTTGATCTCGAGAATCTTACGCCAGGCAACGGCGGTTTCGTTACCGTCTGCGGGGCGGACGACATCCAGGTTGGGGATAGCGCGCATTGCTGTCAGATGCTCTACAGGCTGGTGGGTGGGGCCATCTTCACCCAGCCCGATGGAGTCGTGGGTCCATACGAAGATGTTGGGTACACCCATGAGTGCTGCCAAGCGAACTGCAGGGCGCTGGTAGTCGGTGAAGACAAAGAAAGTGCCGGAGAAGGGACGGGTTGGTGAGGACAGAGCGATACCGTTGGTAATAGCCGCTGCTGCGTGCTCACGAATACCGAAGTGCAGGACGCGACCGTAGGGGTGGCCAGTCCAAGCCTTGGTGGAGCGGGCCTGAGGATTGAAGCTCTTCTCGGTGTCAATGGTGGTGTTGTTAGAACCGGCCAGGTCAGCGGAGCCACCCCACAGTTCTGGCAGGTGGGGGGCCAGGGCGTTGATGACCTTACCGCTGGCGGCACGGGTAGCCACAGCGGTACCAGCCTCAAAGACAGGTAGAGCCTGGTCTAGGTCCTTGGGAAGTTCACCGGCAATAAGACGCTCGTAGAGAGCGGCTTCTTGGGGATGAGCCTGCTTCCAGGTCTCAAAGTTCTTGTCCCATTCGGCGCGCTCAGCGGCACTACGAGCAAGCAGCCCGCGAGTGTGCTCAAGAACCTCAGGCTCAACAGCAAAGTGCTGTTCAGGGTCAAAACCTAGAATCTTCTTGGTGGCGGCTACCTCGTCGGCGCCCAGTTTGGAGCCGTGAATGCCGCCGGTGTTCTGCTTATGAGGTGCCGGGTAGCCAATGATGGTGCGCAGTTCAATAAAGGAGGGCTTATCGGTAACCTTCGTGGCCGCCACGATAGCATCGTAGAGCGCCTCAACGTCTTCCTGGTACTCTCCGCCTGCGGTCCAATCGATTGTGGTGACATCCCAGCCGTAGGCCTCGTAACGGGCTGCTACGTCTTCGGTGAAGGCAACATCCGTGTCATCTTCAATTGAGATGTGGTTGCGGTCGTAGATGACAACCAGGTTGCCGAGCTGCTGGTGACCGGCAAGCGCGCTGGCTTCGGCGGTAACGCCTTCCTGAACATCGCCTTCAGAAGCAATGGTGAAGATGGTGTGGTCAAAAGGCGAGGTGCCGGGAGCTGCTTCGGGGTCAAATAGACCGCGCATGCGGCGCTGCGCATAGGCAAAACCTACTGCCGAGGCCAGGCCCTGGCCCAGTGGGCCGGTCGTAATTTCTACACCCTTGGTGTGCCCGAACTCGGGGTGGCCGGGGGTGAGGGCTCCAGCGGTACGCAGAGCCTTGATGTCGTCGAGTTCCAGACCAAACCCGCCTAAGAAGAGCTGGTTGTAGAGAGTTAGCGAGGTGTGTCCAGGAGAGAGGATAAAACGGTCTCGGCCTGCCCAGCGATCATCGGTAGGGTCGTGGCGCATTACTTTCTGAAAGAGCAGGTATGCAACGGGGGCCAGGCTCATTGCGGTACCGGGGTGGCCTGAACCGACCTTCTCAACTGCATCCGCTGCAAGTACGCGGGCGGTGTCAACAGCTCGCTGATCTTTTTCAGTCCATTCAAGTTTCTGGTTCAGATTAGGCATAGGCCATCCTCTCTCGCTCTGGTTGCCCAGATATAGTGACAATTATTTGTCAATCTGCCCTGCCAGCACTGGTCTTCCGTGCGGGGTAAATGGGCAAAAAGTATCTTCTCTAAGGATAGTTCACACCTGCACCTACTGGCCGGGTTCGCCTGTGGGCGGACGGAGGTGCTAAAGGGCACCCGGGCAACATTAGGCACAGCCTGCCCTGTCGTTATACGATGTAATTTGAACAAAAGCTCTTTTGGCCTGCTTGCAAACGATTTTTACACCCCTCATAAGTGACCCAAAACACTAAAAACTGGGTAACTTGGTGTAACAGCTGGCCATAAAAAGATTGAGTGGGCATGCGCCACGAAATCACCGGGAATTTCACATAGTGAATACCACTACCGGTAGGTAGTTATAAGAGCACGACACTCGACCTGTAAGGGAAGTCAGTATACGTGAAGGGCCATGGCATCAACACCGTGATTGACCGCGATAAGGTGCGCTCTACAGCACCTGAGTCGGTTGTACCCGGCCAGATTTCCCTGATGCGCAAGGTAAAGGCGTACATTCATCTGACTAAGCCTCAGATTATCGAACTCCTTTTGGTGACAACAGCACCCACCATGATCTTTGCTGCGGGGGGCTTCCCCAATCTCTGGCTCGTTCTCAACACCATGATCGGTGGATCCCTGGCTGCCGGTGCCTCGTGTGCCTTTAACTGCTACATCGACCGCGATGCCGACCGACTGATGAAGCGTACCGAGAAGCGCCCCTTGGTCACCGGTGAGCTCACTGACCGCCAAGCCCTGGTATTCGCTTGGGTGCTATCGGTTATTTCGATTATTTACCTCTACTTCTTGGTGAACCCGCTAGCCGCAGCTCTGGGCCTAGTCGCAATTTTCCTCTATGTCGTCTTCTACTCGCTCTGGCTCAAGAAACGCACCAAACAAAATATCGTTTGGGGCGGCCTTGCCGGGTGCATGCCGGTATTCATCGCCTGGGCCGCTGTCGAAAACACCATTTCCTGGGCCGCTCTTGTGCTCTTCATGGTGATTTTCCTCTGGACACCCCCGCACTACTGGCCTCTCTCCATGAAATATGCCGAGGACTACCGTGCCGCCGGTATTCCCATGCTAGGAGCCACAGACTCTGCTAAGAGTGTCTCTGTCCAAGTCGTTCTCTATGGATGGGCTATGGTGATTTGTTCCCTGCTGCTGATTCCCTTGGGGGGAGCAGGCTGGGTGTATACGATTGCCGCCTTGCTGATTGGTGCCTGGTTTCTCTACCACTGCCACAAGCTTCATGCTCTGGCCCTCAAAGAACAGGCTACGAGCCGAACTGCCATGGTGGTCTTCCACGGTTCCATTACCTACTTGACTGTACTTTTCATTGCTCTGGCTATTGATCCTTTTGTGGGTTCAGCTGTTCTGTCAATATAAGCGCAAGACAGAATAAAATTGGGGCCCGGCCTGCTCGCTGCAGGCTGGGCCCCCATTTTTTGCATTCAGTCGTGGCCTAGCTGATACGCTCCAGTGCACGCTTGCGGGAGGCAGCACTGGATAGAACCAGCTGACGCTCAATAAGCGACGCAGCGGCTAGAGAGAAGATACCTGACCCAATCAGGTGGAACTCAACCAGCCAGGCAGGTAGGCCGTTGAAGTACTGGGTGTAGCCCACAACTGCCTGGTAGCCCAAAACAAGCAGAACCCAGAAAAGGGACTTGGTGAAGATCGGGGCTAGAGCGTATTTACGGACCAATACGAAGAAAGCCAAGACCGTGGCGCAGTAGGTCCAGACTAGGGTTCCGTGGAGTCGGGTTACCAGCACAGGGTCAAAAGCATGACGGTGGGTTTCAGCATCACCAGCGTGAGGTCCGGTACCTGTGGTCACGGTACCCATAAAGATGAGTGCGGCAACCAGAGCGAAGCCTAGCCAGCCGAGGACCCGCATAAGGCCTGAGCCTTCACGAGGTGCCTCTGCCGCCAACCCCTCAGCCTGAGCAGTACCACCAAAGTACCGGTAAATACGATTGAGATAGATAGCCGTAAGTGCAATCATGATTGCCGACAGGATGTAATGGGCCGTGACCATCCAGGGGTTGAGTTTCTGCCAGACAGAAATACCACCGACAACCGCTTGGACGGGGATGCCCCAGAGCAGAAGCAAAGTGAGATTGAAGAGGTCCGCATAGCGGGACTCGTGGGCCCGGGCACCAAAGATGAGCTTTTTGACGAAGAAACCGGTGCTGACCCGCTGAGGGAAAACGATGCCCAGGATAGCGATAAAAGCGACAATTGTGATAATAACCAGCACAAAAGTCAGGAGGCGGTTACCGAACTCCACCAAGCCGTGGATGCCCATTTCGGGGGTGGTTGTCCAGGATCCATCGGAGGTGCACTTAGGCCAGGTGTCACAGCCCAGCCCTGAGCCCGTGAGACGAACAACGCCACCGGAGATAATCAAGAAGATATTGGCGATAGCTAAAGCCCAGGCTGTTTTTTTAATCCAGGGGGTATAGCTGCGGGGTATGACCTTGCTAGCTACTGGTAGCCGCTGAGCTCTCTCAGGTGAGGGGGTAGATGAGTTCCTGCTAGTCATGAACTTTTCTTTCACTGGTGGAGGGTGGTCTTAGGCAGACCATTTGAAGAAACGGACGGCCAGAGCGCCAAAGAGCACGGTGCTCAGAATCAAAATAATGTGAGGTACCAGGAGGAACTGGTGGCCCACAAAATCCCCGCGTAGAGCATTACCGAGTGCCGCTGAGGGCAGGAGGTCGATCAGCTGCGAGAGCCATGCCGGGTAACGGTCGGTGGGAATAAGGATGCCGCCTGCACCTGCCAGGATGACCCAGGCCATATTGACAATTGCTAGGGTGGCTTCAGCCCTGACAGTGCCAGCTATGAGGAGTCCTAGGGAGGTGAAGCAGGCCGCGCCCAGTAGGAGTGTTGGGGCTGAGAGCAGTAGACCGGGGATAGTTGCCGTCCATCCAAGAAGCTGCCCGAGCGCACCTACCAGCAGGTACTGAATGAGGAGGACCGAAAGTACGGCCAGTACCTTGCCGGCTACCAGCCCGCCGCGCCCCAGCGGAGTGGTGGAAATAAATCGGAGAACACCGTAGCGGCGGTCGAAGCCTGTGGCGATGCCCTGACCTGAGAGCGCCGTGGAGAGAACACACAGGGCAAGCACACCGGGGATAGCAACGTCGATACGGGCTACCCCGTACCGCTGTGCCCAGGGGTCTAGGAAGCCAGTGAAGTTGAGGGCCAAAATCGCCATGACTGGGAAAGCGACATTGAGCATGAGCTGTTCACCATTTTTGAGCATAGCCAGGGTTTCAAAACGGCCCTGAGCAAGAATGCGCGCAGGGGAGGAAGCGGCTGTGGCCTGTTGGGTTTTGGGTGCTGTAGTGCTCATCGGATTTCTCTGCCTGCTAGTTCAAGGAATACGTCTTCGAGGGAGCGGTTAGCCAGTTCAAATTCACCGGGCATGATCTTGTGTTTAGCCCAGTAAGCCGTCAGCTCCGCCAGATGCTGGGGGGTGATGTCCCCGACTAGCCGGTAGAAGCCAGACGATTCTTCAAGTAGGGTGATCTGCTGAGCCTGAGCCGGGGTAAAGATAAGGCTGCTGGTCAGGCCGGGCAGAGCAGTGAAGGTCAGGGTCTTTTCTGCCTGGCTACCAGCCATAAGCACCCGGTCCATAGTCCCAGAGAGAACCACTGAACCGCGTTCAATCATGTACACATAGTCGGCAATTCGCTGGGCATCATCGAGCAGATGGGTGGTCAAGATAACCGCGACACCGGCCTGGCGCTGTTCACGAATAATGTCGAAGACAACGGCCCGTGATTGCGGATCGAGGCCAGCGGTTGGCTCATCGAGAAAAAGAACCTCTGGACGTCCAATAAGTGCTGCTGCCAGGGCAACCCTTTGTTTCTGGCCGCCGGATAATCTGCGAATAGTGGTTCCGTTGAAAGCGTCAATTCCCAATCGTCTGGCTATTTCATCGACGTTCAAGGGGTCGGAGTACATGCGGGCGACATGCTTAAGAAGGGGGATAGGCCTAACAGCCGGAGGTAGGCCACCGTCCTGAAGCATGATGCCAACCCTAGCACGCAAGTCGGGGGAAGCTCCCCAGGGGTTCTGGCCCAGCAAGGAGATAGTCCCAGCATCAGGATTGAGCAGGCCCTGGGCGCATGCAAGGGTAGTCGTTTTGCCAGCACCATTGGCACCTAATAGGACGGTTACCTGCCCCCTATGAATTTCTAGGGAAAGGCCATTGACCGCGCGCTTAAGACCAGCGTCAGTGAGGGCATCTGGGTGCTGGCGTGCGTATGCCTTTGAAGGGGAGAAGTCCTTGACCAGCCCGTCAATCATGAGAGCAGGTGAGCTCTGGTGAGCTGGGTTTTCTTGAGGGCAGGCGGTGCCGGGGCTATGGGAGTGTGTAATCACCCGTCCATTCTAGTGGCTTCCAGAGGATATTGAGGTCTAGCTGGGCGTTTGAAACAACTTTCTCAGCTAACTTTGACCGCCCGCGGTCGATGACTCCTACTTTAGCGGGCAAATAAGAGGTTAATATGAGAAACTCATAATAAATGTGACCAACTGTACCCCGTTAAATAGGGTGACCTTACTAGCTTAATGTCGGCCAATTACGACATACTTTATTGGTGTATTCCGCAGAGAAAGGCAGCACTGTGTCCGTAAAGACAACGCGCCCTGCAGAAACAGAGGAACGCACCCGCGATCGCGTTCTGCAAGGAGTTCTCACTCACGGCCCTGTTTCTGCGGCCAAACTGGGTGAGCTACTCAGCCTTACCCCGGCAGCTGTACGCCGTCACCTTGACGTCCTTGAAAAAGATAACCTCATTGAGGTTGCCAGCCACCGGCAACACGGGGCAGGCGCTGGTCGTCCCGCCCGGCGCTATGTCATAGCACCCCGCGGCCACAGCGAACTGGGCAACGACTACTTGGACATTGCCCGCGATGCACTCACCATGCTCAAAGATGCCGTAGGGGAGAGCGCGCTCCGTCAATTCGCCAGCGCGCGGGCCCACGAGATGGCAGAACGCTACCGCCCGGTTGTTGAAGCAGCGGGAGACGATGTATCAGCCCGAGCTGAAGCCCTGGCTGAAGCCATGACTCGAGATGGCTTTGTGGCCACTGCCCAAGAGATGAGCCCGGCACGCCCAGGCTCTCGCACCAAGCTCCCCGACCACCTGCTTGCATCCATTCAGCTCTGCCAGGGGCACTGCCCGGTCAGGGACCTCGCCGAGGACTTCAGCGTTTTCTGCGACCAGGAAACAGAGATTATTTCCGACCTCCTGGGAGTTGACGTGCGCAGGCTTTCAACCATGGCCAATGGCGCCCACGTCTGCACCACCCACATTCCGCTGGGGCGGGCAGCGGCCACTCAGCTCACCGAGCAAGACGCAAGAGCTACCACCTCTGATAGAAACCAATAGACTTTCCCACCGGGCCTTACCCGCCACAAGAGGTCAAGCCCGGAGAGAAGAAGATTTCGCTGGCCACCCAGCGAAAACCAACCCACCAAGAAAGGCCGTAATGACTGAACAGGTTGAGCGCAAGGCCAACAACACCGTCATTTCAGAGATTCTGGAGGCAAACCCCGAACTCGAAGGTATCGGTACCTACGAGTACGGCTGGGCCGACTCAGATGAAGCGGGCCAGGCTGCAAAGCGTGGTCTGGACGAAGATGTCGTGCGCGACATTTCAGGCAAGAAGAGCGAACCCCAGTGGATGCTTGACCTCCGCCTAAAGGCTCTCAAGTTCTTCGACCGCAAACCCATGCCCAGCTGGGGCGCTGATCTGTCGGATATCGACTTCGACAACATCAAGTACTTCGTTCGCTCCACCGAACGACAGGCAGAAACCTGGGAAGAACTGCCCGAAGACATCCGTAACACCTACGAAAAGTTGGGTATCCCCGAGGCAGAACGTAACCGCCTCGTCGCTGGTGTTGCCGCTCAGTACGAGTCTGAGGTTGTCTACCACCAGATCCGTGAAGACCTTGAAGCCCAGGGCGTCATCTTCTTGGATACCGATACCGCCCTCAAAGAGCACCCCGAATTCTTCGAGGAATACTTCGGCTCCGTTATCCCCGCCGGCGATAACAAGTTCGCAGCGCTGAACACAGCTGTATGGTCCGGTGGCTCCTTCGTCTATGTTCCCCCGGGAGTCCACGTAGAAATCCCTCTACAGGCCTACTTCCGTATTAACACCGAGAACATGGGCCAGTTCGAGCGTACCCTCATCATTGCCGATGAAGGCTCCTACGTTCACTACATTGAGGGTTGCACCGCCCCCATCTACAAGACCGACTCACTGCACTCCGCTGTGGTTGAAATTGTTGTCAAGAAGAACGCTCGCGTTCGTTACACCACCATTCAGAACTGGTCCAACAACGTCTACAACCTTGTGACCAAGCGCGCTATCGCTCACGAGGGCGCAACCATGGAATGGATTGACGGCAATATCGGCTCAAAGGTCACCCAGAAGTACCCCGCCGTATACATGGTCGGTGAACAGGCTAAAGGCGAGACCCTGTCCATCGCATTCGCCGGTGAAGGCCAGCACCAGGACACGGGTTCCAAGATGGTGCACATCGCCCCCAACACCTCATCAACTATCGTCTCCAAGTCGGTAGCTCGTAACGGCGGCCGTGCGGCCTACCGAGGCCTGGTTCAGGTCCGTGAAGGTGCCTCACGAGCTAAGAGCTCCGTGGTCTGTGACGCCCTGCTGGTGGACACCATCTCCCGCTCAGATACCTACCCTTACGTAGATATCCGCGAAGACGACGTCACCATGGGCCACGAAGCGACCGTCTCCCGTGTTTCTGAAGAGCAGCTCTTCTACCTCCAGCAGCGTGGCCTGCCCGAGGACGAAGCCATGGCTATGATTGTTCGCGGCTTCGTAGAGCCCATCGCCCGCGAGCTCCCCATGGAATACGCCCTAGAACTCAACCGCCTGATCGAACTCCAGATGGAAGGATCCGTAGGCTAAATTATGGCTAACGAAGCAAACCAGGGGCACAACAACCCCCTCATTCCCGGTATGGACCAGGAAGGTGAAAAGCTGGCATCAGAGCTGGCCACCGACGACACCATCCGCGTCTCTCAGCACAACACCGACAAGGTAGAAATCGACGCTTCGCGCGCCGAGCGCAAGACCTCCTTTAAGGTAGAGGACTTCCCCGCCCTAACAGGCCGTGAAGAAGACTGGCGTTTTACCCCCCTTAAGCGGCTGGGGGGCCTGCACACCGAGCAGCTGACCGGTGAGGCACCCGCTACGCAGGTCACCGCTCCCGCCGAAGTCCAGGTAGAAACCGTCGAGCGCACCGATGCCCGTATCGGGTCCGCCGGCATCCCCGAGGACCGTGTAGCGGCAAACGCTTGGAGCGCTTTCGCCCAGGCAACCGCTATTACCGTCCCCGCAGAAGCCGAGCTGACCGAGCGCATCGAGGTCAATATCGAGGGAACCCACAAGGACCCGTCCGCTCAGCACCTCTTTATCGAAACTAAGCCTTTCTCCAAGGCCCTTGTGGTTCTGCGCCACACCGGTAGCGCTGTGCTCTCACAGAACGTGGAGTTCAAGGTAGGCGACTCGTCCTCCCTGACCGTCATCACCCTCCAGCAGTGGGAGAAGGACGCAATCCACGCCTCAGCCCAGTACGCTTCACTGGGGCGCGACGCCAAGTTTAAGCACATCAACATCAGCCTGGGCGGCGACCTGGTCCGAGTTACCCCCTCCACCAAGTTCACCGCCCCCGGCGCTGAAACTGAGATGTACGGCCTCTACTTTGTCGATGCCAACCAGCATATGGAAAACCGC
>NZ_JBLXXR010000037.1:0-8629 GCF_048513535.1 Rothia sp. CCM 9416
TTGGGCTGTGTACGCAGAACCTCTTTGGCCTGCTCGTAATCCATGCCGGTAAGCTCCATCAGCATCAGAGCGCTAGCCCGGTAGAGGCTGTAACCACTGGTCTGACACTCCTTAGCGGTGATGAACAGACCGTCACGCTTGATACGGGGTACAGCCTCCCAGACCTGCTGGGTGAGGGGTTGGGGCTTGCTCATGCCGCCACCGCCGGGACCTGCTCAATCTGATACTGCTCGGTGGTGAAAGTGGCAATCTGGCGTGTCCAGCCACCCTCAGAAGCAAAGACCTCGTTGGTGGCCCAGTCAATGGTGATAGGGGAGCGAGGCTCTAGCGCGCGAGTCAGGGCATAATCGACAGCCTGCCTGCGAGCTTCAGTACGACGCTTAGGGTCTTTGTAGGCCCGGTACTGGACTTCTTGGGCGGCCAGGTAGCGCGGTTTGTCTTCACGAGTGATGACGATGCCCACTCGCTCGTGGACCATTTCAACGGTCGCGGTCATTGTTCTTCCTTCTGGTGGTTGTTCCGCTGGTGCTCAGCGAGCAACAGCTCAAGTTCTTCTTCATCAGCCAGACGGCCTAGCGCAGTTCGTGAGCTGCGCTCTTCGGCCCATTCACAGGCCGGGCATGATTTGCGGGTAACGGTGCCGGGGTTCATGAGGCCAGCCCCTGCAACCGTGGCGCGGCACCAAAGGTCATGGAGTCGATAAGCCGGTTGATTTGGCTCGCGCGCATTCGGAAGACCGGGCGGTTGCCATTGGGGTTGAGGTCGACGTACTCGGCTTTACCTGCGTGGATCATCTCGCGCAGGTAGTTCGCTGATTCGTAGCCCAGCAGCTCGGCCGCGTCTTCGAGCTTGTAGAGCCGGTCGACCAGGACAACATCGTCCCGGGGTTCAAGGGATGAAATAGTTTTAGACATGGGATGTGTCCTTTCGAGGTGGTTAACGAGATACTTATTAACCGTTGAATGATTGATGGAGGCAAAGTGTCTAAAAATGCTGCGGAACTGCTGTATGAGCTGTTCATGAGCTGGTGGGAAAGCGGGCAGTATCCCGCCAACAGTAGAAGCACGGTGATGGGCGATAGGATCCTGGAATCACAGCAAGCGGTCATCTACCTAAGAGAAGTTGAACAGATGATTGAAGCTTTTGGTTCTTTCCCTGATGACCACCCTCTGATTGAGGCGATACCAAAGTATTGGAACTGGATTTTTGCTCACCAAGGATTGGGGAGCCATCCCAACTCGAATTACCTCAGTAAGACTGCTATCGGTCTTCTACATGACTTCCGTTATCACCCGGTAAACCAGGTCGGAGAGCCTGTTGCTAGTGCCATGCAGCCGTTGACGAAGGGTCTTCCGAGCTTGATTGAGGAAATAGATTCCGACGGTAGTTTGAACGATGATTTGAAGCGGTATGTGAAAACGGTTCTTCATCACGCTTATAAGGTCCTTTCAGTTGATACGAAAGCTTCTGTATTTGAGCAGGAGCGGGTTTTGAGCGAGCTAGCTATGGCTCTAGGGTTGGCAGCTAGCCAGACTAACGATCAAGACAAAGCTTCCCGCTTGAAAGAGTGGGCCGATACGGCAGTGGGTCACTTCTTTTCTGGTTTCATGGGCGCGGCTGGTGGCAGCGCATGGACGTTAGCTTTAACAGCGGGAGAGATGGCTCAGCAGATCACCGGGTCTTAGAAGAGCCCTTTTGCCGTTCTCTTAGTTCAGCGCCGCTTTCAAAAAGGAGCCGCAGGGTGACTGAGTTGAGCGTTATGGTGATGAGCTTTTTAATAGGTGTCTTGAATGTCGTTTCGTCGTTTACTCGGTAGACATGCCCTGCGATACGTTCTTCAAGTAACTTACGGAAGGCCGAGAGCTCAGTTGTGGGCATGTGTTTGATGAGTTTTGTTTTTTGGGTGAACCTGGCCATTGCAGGGTTCACCTCCTTTCTATGTATGGTTGCCCCTTCTGCCTGTGTTGGCGGGAGGGGTTTTCTTTTTGTTTGGTTCTCTATGCGGTTGTGAAGTAGCGGGTAGCTCTTGGCTACAGTGGCCGGGGCGGTTCTTCCGCGCCGGGCGGGTTAACGAGATACTGGGTGTGAGCTACAAGGGCTGTAGCTGTATGGACATTGGGAGGTCGGTATGCGTACTGGTTACATCAGGGACAATGGTCCTGCTCAGAGGGTTCTTTTTGAGGGGCCTGCGGAAGTTATTCGGGCTATCGAGCTGTTCTTTGGCTATACAAGACGGGGTAAAAAGCCACAGACCTTAACCGCTGTCCATTTGGATGAGTTTGAGGACTTGCGCGGTGAAGCCATTGTTCTGGTCCCGCACTTTGCTGGCCTGTATGTTTTTGATTACCCTGATGGTTTTAATCCGAAGGAAGTTGACGAGTTGCAAGAAAAACTCGACGACACTTTCTTAGAACACCATTGTTTAGTTTTTGACCACTTCTGGAACCCGGAACCGATTTCCTAAGCCTGCCCCAGAGGATTAGGCGCTTTCAGTGGCTTACCTTCTTTGAAGTCGCTTTTTCTGTGGGCGGCGCAGGACCTGCATCCTACGAAGGTTTCGTTTGGGTCTTGGATGGGTTTATCCATTTGTAAAGGGATGTAGGTTCCTGCTATGCCTGCATTCCGGGCTTTCCAGTTCACGGTTTCTCCGCAGAACCGGCAGGTATTGCCGTCCCGTTCACGTACAGCTTTGATTAGTTCGCGGTTGTAGTGGATTCTGCTTAGGGATTGGTCCCGCTGGTCCTCCTCGCTGGTGATGAGTTGCCGTTTAAGGCCGTGGGTTTCTTTAACGATGTCTGCCCAATAGTTATCGAGGGCTTCTTCATCACTGATGGCAGCTTCTACTAGCGATTCGAGCTTCTTGAGGGAAGCTCGGAAGCCGGTGAGCGCTAGGCGGCGGTTTCCGCCAGGGAATGGAGTGAGTAGGTCGGTCCAGGGCATTGGGTCTCCTTGGGGGTGTAGGTACGGGTAGGGGAGTTGCGATCGCTTTTGTCCTTATATAAAGACATTGAGGTAAAAAATTAAGCTGCACGTACCAGCTCTTCGAGTCGCGCTTCGCTGAACCATTGAGCTGGAACACTGAAGTGGTTGGCGATTGCGAAAAGCTCTACTGCTGATGCTGGAGATTCGCCTGAGATAATTCGTGACATGCGGCTTTTGTCGATACCAACACTATTGGCGAGGTAGGTCTGGGTTTCTCCGGTCTTTGCCAAGGCGAGGCTGATATTTTCGGCGATAGTCTGGGTTAGGGTTGCCATGTTTCCTCCTTCGTTGCCTTTAGCTTATGTCTCAATTTAGAGACAAGTCAAGCTAATATGAGATTTTTTCTATATCTGGTGTACTCTGAGGGTATGGAAACAGGTAATAGAAAGGCCGCTGGTTTGGCCAACGCTTTCAGTAGTAGGTTAAATGAAGAAATCCGCGTGTGGATGACCCGTCGTGGCGAGAACCTGCGGACTCTGGAATCTGCAACCGGGATAAGCCGTAGTAGGCTCAGTCGGACTGTGAACCGCGATGAGGCACCCATTAACACAAATGAACTTGATTTGATTTGCAAAGCGCTGGATATATCGCCTTCCGAAATTATCAGGATCGCTGAACAAGCGATTCTTGTCTCCAGCCGTCCTGACACCACTGGGACTGACCAAAGCTACTGGGTTAAAGCAGCCAAAAACGATCCGCGCAACACTCGCCATCCAGACTTCGAGGAAGGCGTTGAGTACTACGAATAAGCAAGACCTCTATCGGCTCATTGAGGAAGCCGGCGTGCCTGTGTACTGCCAAGATCCTGGAAACAATCTGTTGGCTCTCTACACAGGAGAAGCAGTCCTGGTGAAGCCGGGACTAACTCAGCGTGATGAACTCTCTGCGCTAGCTCATGAGTACAAGCATGTATTGGATGGGCAACCACACCTTCCTCGTTACCTTGCCCCCAAAGTTGAATTAGCTTGCGATGTTTTTGCGGCTGAGCTTCTCATTGACACCGATGAGCTGTTCCGGCTGGCGCGTATGTACCCGGATGAACCAGGCAGAATCGCATACGAACTAGGTGTCACAGATTGGCTTCTAAATGCGTGGATGCGAGCGCACCCCATCAGCATAGACAGTGAAGATTTGGTGGCTTGAGAGGTGCCAAAAGGCCCCTACACTCACACAGAGAGTAGGGGCCTTGGCGTTATCTGATGTCGTTACGCCTCAAGGTTTCGGACGGTAGCTCTAATCGTTTCAGCGTACGTGTAGATATCTTCTAGCTCAGTAATGGGGTGACGGGTTTCCTTCTTGTCTGCATCAAAAGTTCCGATGTACCACTGAGACTTAGCATTGAAATGAAGGCGGGCAATTTGCTTGCGGTTGTTGTCATCCAAGAGGATGGCAAAGTATGACTTTGCATCTCGGTGGGCAATGCGTTGAGGCTTTACCTCCGAGCACGCAATTGCTTTCACGATTTGGTAGCCCGCGAGCTCTTCCTCTGTCGTGACGATGCCCTTTTCGTCTGGCTGTGGTTCCGAGGTTTCCTCTGTCGCGACGGAGGCAGGTACTTCTGCAGATTCTGGGAGACTCATCTCGGTATCGCCCAGTGCCGTTTTTAGGCGGTCGTTAACCTGCTCTTTGAGGAACTGTCTGAGAGCCTTATCTATTAGGTCCTTGAACAAGGCTAAGTTATCAGCGGTAGCTCGCTTATCAGACACACTTGTCATGAGGAGCTTGACGAATTCAGACGGTAACTCTTTGAACATTGATGCAAGCTCACGTTTTAGAGCACCAACATACTTGAGTTCCTCTGCAGAAGAGATAATTGAGTCTAAGTCGAATGTTTCTTTAGTAATCTTCTTGAGCTCAGGCAGGATTGTTTCATCCACATCTAGCAAGTCCAATATCAGGAAGGGGCGCTTGTCCATGATGTTGGGGGAGTCCAGGTCAGTGAAGAAGTGGAATACTCGCCCGTTGGTGAGGATGGCAATTCTTGCGTTTGTAACTGAGAAGTAGCGGAAGAGCTGTGAGGCGTGCTTGACGTTTAGGTCATCCCCAATTTTCTTGCATTCGATGAGAATACGAACTTCTCCATCTTGCATGATGGCGTAATCGACTTTCTCGCCCTTTTTGGTGCCGTGGTCTGCGGTGAACTCTGGCATGACTTCAAGAGGATTGAAAACATCGTAGCCCAGTACCTGGGAAATAAAGGGCATGATGAAAGCATTTTTGGTTGCTTCTTCGGTTTGAATGATGTCTTGTTGTCCTCGCATCTTTTTTGCGAGCGAGTTGATTCCAGCTTCAAAGCTCATTGGCTTCATCCTGTCGTTAGTAATGGGGGTTTTCACATTAAAAGATACCCCCAGGGCGATAAAAGCTAGTTAAAGTTACGCAGAAACTTCTGTCTAATCCGCGTGAGTTTTTTAGCTAATGTAGCCAACACTAGATAGCACACGAATTGAGCATCACTGACCGGCTACTGAACACCTGGTGTGAAGCAGACCCTATCAGCACAGACGGCGAAGATTTGTTGGTGGCTTGAGTGGCCCCGCGGGTGAGACCTGCCCCCTTTTGTTACAGAGGGGCAGATTTTTATTGCCAAAATGTCTAAGTTACCCACCAGTAAGACTTGTTAATCGTATGGTTAACTAGCTAGACAATTGCCTTGGAGGTTTGATGAGTGAGGCATGAGATTCAACTCTGCGGTGATTGCAATGAACACGACAGCTGTGAATTATCGTGCGATTGCAGGTGAAGCCCTGAGAGAACTCATTGCTTCATAGCTGGTCTCATTGATGTCTAAAATGCAATTGCCTTGCTGGAATCCATCAAGTACAGGAGGAAAGAATGAGCGACGACAAGAAAAAGCCAGTAGAAACCTATGAACTGAGGGAAGACCTGGCTCATGGTTCTCGTGTAGTTAACACCATCAAGCCTAAGACCGATAAGCCAGCATCAACCTTGCTGTCTAAAATTGCCGACCGGCAGCAAAAGAAGTGATCTTATCCTCGGCTTTCGCTTTCTTTTCTTTCCTGGTTCTAGTCCTTCCTGGATTTGCATTTACTCTGAGTCGATCCAGATATAAGCCGGCAAGGAAAGAAAGCGCTCTCCAAGAGATGAGCCGAATACTAGTTAGCTCATTGTTGGCTGATTTGGTAGGGGGCTGCATCCTGTATAACTGGTGGTCCACCCCTGTGCGGAAGTTGGTAAACAGCCAATTTGATGATGTTTTTCAGACATACATCGATGTTTCAATAGCAATACTGGCGCTAACTTGTCTCTCATGTCTCCTGGCGTTTGGGTCCGGTCATATTTTTTACTGTTTCAAAAGAGGGCATCAGCCTCAGCAAGAAGTGCATACTTTGGATAATGCTTTGACGTTGAAAAGAGGTCAATCATCAGATGCATTCTTGACCCTCACTGACGGCACAGAAATACTTGGGCAGATTACAAGGTATGACAACGTGCCAGAAACGCCTCAACTGTTTATCGAGATTGGCACACCTTATTACATTAAAGCCCAAGGACAAGGTGAAGGGGAAGTGATGGATGATAACGGTCTAAAGTTGCTAATCCCAGCTCTTCTCATCAAGACACTCGAGATTCAAGTTCGTGATGATGGGAAGTCTCTTGATGCAGAGGAGCTTCGTGCAGCATTCCTAACTAGTAAACCGCGCAGGGATTTCTCTTTAATACCTTTGCAAATAGCCAAGATCATCAAAGACTGGGACAAATAAAACAGCCTGCTGGACTTGAGATAACGCAACTACCTCAAGGCCAGCAGGCCACTGGGAAAAACCTACACCATGAAAACACAGTACACAACCCTCATAGTGCTCCTCACACTATCCCTCGCCTTCCTAGCCACCAGTGGGCGGGCGGCCTGGCTCATACCCGTAACCATTGCGAACACTGGGCTAGCCCTATTAGCTATCAAAACCTGGAAAAAACAAAGAAAATGACCAAACACTACCTATCCACCGGAGACATCGCCAAAAAACTCGGCATCACCCAAGGCGCCATGGGACACTACAAACTCCCAGAACCCGACGTCATCATAGGCAACAGATACAAAGGCTGGACGGAAGAAACCATAAACACCTGGATAGCCTCACGCCCAGGCAGGGGAGCACGCACCGACCTCAAACCCATCAAAGACAAATAGACATAAGAGAGCCTCAGTAACCTATATGGTTATTGAGGCATCATCTTACGCTGAGGCAAAAGCAAGCTGTTGTTCCAGCTGACCAGCATGAGCGTTAAGCCAATCGGGTTTAATTATCTCGATATTATAATCAACCCAGTCAGCAGTAACCCTGTTAAATACTTGACGCTGCTTATCCGTCAGCGGCTCATCAGCTAATACAACAATCGGAACATGAGGAGATACCTCCAGTAGCCTATTTCCTTTACTGAGATGTCCACCTGATTTGCGAAGCTTTGACATCGAAAACGTCCATGCTTGCACACGATTTTCTAAATTGCTATCAGCGCGGCCCTGGAAAGAAAATGTACTGTTAAGTTCCAAAATTTCGTCTGTAGCAACAGCCAAATCCAAACGCTCCACCGCATTATGAATAGCAAGCGTTGGCATAAGCAAAGTGTGCTCCTTCAAGCGAGCATAAGCACTACTTGTGTAGTAGCTCTTGGCACGCTTGCGTAACTCCGTTACACGATGCGGCCTGACAGATGACTCACGAAAAATAAGCCTTTGATACAAGGTATCAGCAGCTGCAAAAGCCGATTCATCGACAATCTGCCCTGGTGCATCAATTCGCAGGACTCCAAAGTTCTGTCGGCGTTCACGCTCCAGAAGTTGCCGTAAATCTTTACGAGTTCCTAACGAAAGAGCATTGTTGGAAGCCAGTAAAGCGATTTCGCTTTCCAAAGCGTCAAGAGCCTGCAGCGCAAACTGAGGATTACCCCCAAGAGAAGGAACTTCTGAGACTGACTCCACAAAACGGTATGCGTGATCACCTTGTTCTTTGCCTACCACAATTACACCGACACCTGCTGTGTCCGGTCGCAATGAATCAGGCACGTAACGAACAACCCAGTAGTTATAGAGCACTAGAATCCCTCCTTCCTAGAAGCAATATCTTTGTTTGTACGATTCAAGTATCTCAATAGTGTAATGCACGCGGCTCACCGCATAGTCAAGCATCGGCATGATTTCTGACTCGTCGACACCCCACTCTGATGGAATCATCGACGGAATATACTTTACAGAAGCCTTCGTAAGTGCGGACAGGTTGGCTTTTGCCCGCTCCCACTCATCAATTGGGATTCGACCTTTTAAGGTTGGGAGTGGCTCGTAAAGCGTCATGCCTTCACTCAAATCGCGGGCACCTTCCCATGAGCCAAACCAGTATCCATGGTCTATCGAATAAATCTTAGCGTCAGCTTTTAAATCGTAAATGATTTGGGTGTCATCCGCGTTGCATAGATGCCATAGAGCAATGAGCATGGGGATACGACTATAGTTGCTGTCCCTGTCAACCCAGATAATCTGATCTTTGGGAGAACTGTTTGGGATATTGAGAGAGCCGAACATCGGCAGGCTAGAGAAGAACTGATCTGAGTCCATAATTCTTCCTGTGAAGTCAGAGGGAACGTAGACTACAGCCCAGTCTCGAACAGGGGCTCCGATAATATTGCC
>NZ_JBLXXR010000038.1:0-5432 GCF_048513535.1 Rothia sp. CCM 9416
ACGCGATAGACTAGACGAGTTGCCAAAAACGGTGACAACCAAGAAACCGCATCGAAAACCGCACCAGCCTGCTTGGCTTGTGAAGGTTTGATGGTGGTCTGTTGCTTGAAAACTCAATAGCGTACCAATGTTATAAACATAACATTCTAATCGTCCACACCACAAATACTGGGCCCCGATAAATATGAGGGGTGCAGGTGGTGCGGAAATAGAACTGATACCAAATATTTATACATTAGATGCACCTGATCTGGTCTTTGTGGCTGGTTGGGTGTGAATTTGATAATCATATGGTTTCAGATTCGTCAGCTTGAACCACACCACCCCGTGGTGAATGGTTCGCTATCAAATCGAGACTAGGATCATCAACTTTTTTTGTTTTCTAACGGAGAGTTTGATTCTGGCTCAGGACGAACGCTGGCGGCGTGCTTAACACATGCAAGTCGAACGATGATGACCGGTGCTTGCACTGGTTGGATTAGTGGCGAACGGGTGAGTAATACGTGAGTAACCTGCCTTTAACTCTGGGATAAGCCTTGGAAACGAGGTCTAATACCGGATACGACCAGTTCCCGCATGGGATGCTGGTGGAAAGGGTTTGTACTGGTTTTAGATGGGCTCACGGCCTATCAGCTTGTTGGTGAGGTAACGGCTCACCAAGGCGACGACGGGTAGCCGGCCTGAGAGGGTGACCGGCCACACTGGGACTGAGACACGGCCCAGACTCCTACGGGAGGCAGCAGTGGGGAATATTGCACAATGGGCGCAAGCCTGATGCAGCGACGCCGCGTGAGGGATGAATGCCTTCGGGTTGTAAACCTCTTTCAGCAGGGAAGAAGCGAAAGTGACGGTACCTGCAGAAGAAGCGCCGGCTAACTACGTGCCAGCAGCCGCGGTAATACGTAGGGCGCGAGCGTTGTCCGGAATTATTGGGCGTAAAGAGCTTGTAGGCGGTTTGTCGCGTCTGCTGTGAAAGCCCGGGGCTTAACTCCGGGTTTGCAGTGGGTACGGGCTAACTAGAGTGCAGTAGGGGAGACTGGAATTCCTGGTGTAGCGGTGAAATGCGCAGATATCAGGAGGAACACCAATGGCGAAGGCAGGTCTCTGGGCTGTAACTGACGCTGAGAAGCGAAAGCATGGGGAGCAAACAGGATTAGATACCCTGGTAGTCCATGCCGTAAACGTTGGGCACTAGGTGTGGGGGACATTCCACGTTTTCCGCGCCGTAGCTAACGCATTAAGTGCCCCGCCTGGGGAGTACGGCCGCAAGGCTAAAACTCAAAGAAATTGACGGGGGCCCGCACAAGCGGCGGAGCATGCGGATTAATTCGATGCAACGCGAAGAACCTTACCAAGGCTTGACATATACTGGATCGCTGCAGAGATGTGGTTTCCCTTCGGGGCTGGTATACAGGTGGTGCATGGTTGTCGTCAGCTCGTGTCGTGAGATGTTGGGTTAAGTCCCGCAACGAGCGCAACCCTCGTTCTATGTTGCCAGCACGTGATGGTGGGGACTCATAGGAGACTGCCGGGGTCAACTCGGAGGAAGGTGGGGATGACGTCAAATCATCATGCCCCTTATGTCTTGGGCTTCACGCATGCTACAATGGCCGGTACAAAGGGTTGCGATACTGTGAGGTTGAGCTAATCCCAAAAAGCCGGTCTCAGTTCGGATTGGGGTCTGCAACTCGACCCCATGAAGTCGGAGTCGCTAGTAATCGCAGATCAGCAACGCTGCGGTGAATACGTTCCCGGGCCTTGTACACACCGCCCGTCAAGTCACGAAAGTTGGTAACACCCGAAGCCGATGGCCTAACCCCTTGTGGGAGGGAGTCGTCGAAGGTGGGATTGGCGATTGGGACTAAGTCGTAACAAGGTAGCCGTACCGGAAGGTGCGGCTGGATCACCTCCTTTCTAAGGAGCTCAACTTTTAGTTGGCCATGCTGAGCGCGAGTGTCGTTTGGGTGGTTTGCTCATGGGTGGAATGTTAGTTCTGGTGCAGGCCTTTGGGTTTGTGCTGATTGGTTTGTGTGTTGTGTAGTGTTGGTGCGTTGTTGGGTTTTGAGGTAGCAGGCGTTTGTTTGTTATCTTGGTGTATCCCGGCATGAGAGTAGTGATCAGTTTGTTCTGGTTGCCTTGAGTGTTGATCGGGTTGTTGTTTGAGAACTGTATAGTGGACGCGAGCATCTTCAATGTTTTGAAGAATACTCAATTCTTTTTGGATTGTGTTTCTTTGATTCTTGATTTTGTACTTAGTTAAATATAGTCAAGGTTAATTTATTCTTGATTTTATCTGTGTGTAAGTTATTAAGGGCACACGGTGGATGCCTTGGCACTAGAAGCCGATGAAGGACGTGTGAATCTGCGATAAGCCTGGGGGAGCCGATAACAGGGCGTTGATCCCAGGATTTCCGAATGGGGAAACCCAGCAAGCTATCATGGTTTGTTACCACCAGTTGAATGTATAGGCTGGTTGGAGGGAACGGGGGGAAGTGAAACATCTCAGTACCCTCAGGAAGAGAAAATAACAAATGATTCTGTGAGTAGTGGCGAGCGAAAGCGGATGAGACTAAACCTGTGGTGTGTGATACCGGTTGAGGGTTGCATCATGGGGGTTGTGGGAGTACGCATCACAGTTTCAATCGACTGTGGACGTGATGTTCTAGCATGTAGGTGAACGCCTTGGGATGGGTGACCGGAGAGGGTGAGAGTCCTGTAGCCGAAATGTGTTAGACCGCGTGTGTGCCACCCGAGTAGCACGGGGCTCGTGGAATCTCGTGTGAATCTGCCAGGACCACCTGGTAAGTCTAAATACTTTCTAGTGACCGATAGTGAATCAGTACCGTGAGGGAATGGTGAAAAGTACCCCGGGAGGGGAGTGAAATAGTACCTGAAACCGTGTGCTTACAAGCCGTTGGAGCCTTTTGGGGTGACAGCGTGCCTTTTGAAGAATGAGCCTGCGAGTTAGTGTTCTGTCGCGAGGTTAACCCGTGTGGGGAAGCCGTAGCGAAAGCGAGTCTGAATAGGGCGTGTCAGTGGCAGGATCTAGACCCGAAGCGGAGTGATCTATCCATGGCCAGGTTGAAGCGACGGTAAGACGTCGTGGAGGACCGAACCCACTTCAGTTGAAAATGGAGGGGATGAGCTGTGGATAGGGGTGAAAGGCCAATCAAACTCTGTGATAGCTGGTTCTCCCCGAAATGCATTTAGGTGCAGCGTTACGTGTTTCTTGCCGGAGGTAGAGCTACTGGATGGCCGATGGGCCCCACAGGGTTACTGACGTCAGCTAAACTCCGAATGCCGGTAAGTTAGAGCGTAGCAGTGAGACAGTGGGGGATAAGCTTCATTGTCGAGAGGGAAACAGCCCAGACCATCAACTAAGGTCCCTAAGCGTGTACTAAGTGGGAAAGGATGTGGAGTTGCTGAGACAACCAGGAGGTTGGCTTAGAAGCAGCCACCCTTGAAAGAGTGCGTAATAGCTCACTGGTCAAGTGATTCTGCGCCGATAATGTAGCGGGGCTCAAGTACACCACCGAAGTTATGGCAATGAGATTTTTTCTTGTTGGGTAGGGGAGCGTCGTGTATCCGGTGAAGCTGCGGTGTGAACCAGTGGTGGAGGGTATGCGAGTGAGAATGCAGGCATGAGTAGCGAATCACGGGTGAGAAACCCGTGCGCCGGATGATCAAGGGTTCCAGGGTCAAGCTAATCTGCCCTGGGTTAGTCGGGGCCTAAGGCGAGGCCGACAGGCGTAGTCGATGGATAACGGGTTGATATTCCCGTACCGGTGAAAAACCGCCCATACTGATATTTTGATGCTAACTGTGTGATGCCCTTTGTGCCTTTCCCTTTGTGGTTGGGCTTGGGGGTGGAGTGCAGGACCCGATTTTTGGAGGTAAACGTATTAACAGGTGTGACGCAGGAAGGTAGCCAAGCCACGCGATGGTTGTCGTGGTCTAAGCGTGTAGGGTATCCGGTTGTTAAATGCGCCGGTGTTTGCCTGAGACGTGATGGGACCCCGTTTGGGGGATTTGGTGATCCTATGCTGCCGAGAAAAGCATCGGCGTGAGGTTTTAGCCGCCCGTACCCGAAACCGACACAGGTGATCAGGTAGAGAATACTAAGGCGATCGAGAGAATCATGGTTAAGGAACTCGGCAAAATGTCCCCGTAACTTCGGGAGAAGGGGAGCCTTGAGCGTGATCGGTACTTGCTACCGTGAGCGTGTATGGGTCGCAGAGAATTGGGGGAAGCGACTGTTTATCAAAAACACAGGTCCGTGCGAAGTCGTAAGACGATGTATACGGACTGACTCCTGCCCGGTGCTGGAAGGTTAAGAGGATTGGTTAGCCCCTTGTGGGCGAAGCTGAGAATTTAAGCCCCAGTAAACGGCGGTGGTAACTATAACCATCCTAAGGTAGCGAAATTCCTTGTCGGGTAAGTTCCGACCTGCACGAATGGAGTAACGACTTCCCTACTGTCTCAACCATGAACTCGGCGAAATTGCAGTACGAGTAAAGATGCTCGTTTCGCGCAGCAGGACGGAAAGACCCCGTGACCTTTACTATAGTTTGGTATTGGTGTTCGGTGTGGCTTGTGTAGGATAGGTGGGAGACTGTGAAGCAGGCACGCTAGTGTTTGTGGAGTCGTTGTTGAAATACCACTCTGGTCGCTCTGGATGTCTAACTTCGGCCCGTGATCCGGGTCAGGGACAGTGCCTGATGGGTAGTTTAACTGGGGCGGTTGCCTCCTAAAGTGTAACGGAGGCGCCCAAAGGTTCCCTCAGCCTGGTTGGCAATCAGGTGTTGAGTGTAAGTGCACAAGGGAGCTTGACTGTGAGACTGGCAGGTCGAGCAGGGACGAAAGTCGGGACTAGTGATCCGGCGGTACGTTGTGGAACGGCCGTCGCTCAACGGATAAAAGGTACCTCGGGGATAACAGGCTGATCTTGCCCAAGAGTCCATATCGACGGCATGGTTTGGCACCTCGATGTCGGCTCGTCGCATCCTGGGGCTGGAGTTGGTCCCAAGGGTTGGGCTGTTCGCCCATTAAAGCGGTACGCGAGCTGGGTTCAGAACGTCGTGAGACAGTTCGGTCCCTATCCGCTGCGCGCGTTGGAAATTTGAGAAAGGCTGTCCTTAGTACGAGAGGACCGGGACGGACGAACCTCTGGTATGTCAGTTGTACCGCCAGGTGCATGGCTGATTGGCTACGTTCGGGAGGGATAACCGCTGAAAGCATCTAAGCGGGAAGCCTGTTTCGAGATGAGATTTCCTGGCAACGTTTGTTGTGTGAGGATCCCTGTAGATGATGGGGTTGATAGGCCGGGTATGGAAGCGGGGAATGCCCGTGGAGTTGACTGGTACTAATAGTCCGAAGGCTTACACATTTTTTTGTTTTGTGCTTGTTTGTTTGCGTCCACTGTATGGTTTTGA
>NZ_JBLXXR010000039.1:0-5426 GCF_048513535.1 Rothia sp. CCM 9416
CAACCAGTCTAGCCCTCTCAGAGCCTCACCTCGCTTCCCCCGCTATCGTCCAAACGGTTGATTATAGGTTCAACCCTTACCCCGATGTAGTAAGGGTCGGTGAACTGGTCAGATAGATATAGCCCCTGATACGGGGATTGTCTTCTGAAAGGTAAAATCTCATGTTTGTTGGCTGGCGCGATATCCTCTTTGCTAAGGGCCGATTTACCCTTATTGGGGCAACGGTCACCCTCATTACCCTGCTCCTGGTTATGCTGACGGGGCTGACCGGGGGGCTGGGGCGACAAAACACCGATGCCCTCCAAAAAATGGGGGCCGACCGGTTTATTTTCGCCTCCGATACAGCCGGAGCTAAGGCTTCTTTCACTGACTCCAGTGTGACTACCAGTCTCACCCAGCAATGGCAGGAAGAGGCAGACAGGGTTACCCCGGTGGGCTTCCTGACGGCTAAGGTTGAGGGCAAAGGAGCCGCACCCATGACCCTCATCGCCACCCCCCAGGGTTCTCAGCTGCCCGCCTCCACCGCTCCCTTGCATGAGGGCTCTGAAGCAGCTGATGACCAGATCGTCCTCCCCCTGAGCCAGGCCCACGACCTAGGTGCAGGGGTGGGTGATACCGTGAGCGTGAATGGTACCGAACTCACTGTGACAGGTATCGCTGAAGACACCTACTACTCCCACACCCCCGCAGGCTGGATCACCACCAGCACCTGGCAGAAGCTCACCCACCAGAACCCAACCACAGGGCCAGATGCCGTACTGGGAACAGTGCTAGCAGCTCAGGGCGCTAGCCATGTAGATGCCACGGCCACAGCAACCAGAACCCAGGCACTGACCACCAAGCAAGCCTTTGCGGCCCTGCCCGCCTACTCATCAGAGCACGGCTCACTGACGACCATGCAGGGCTTCCTCTACGGTATTTCTGCCCTAGTCATCGTTTCCTTCCTGACTGTGTGGACCATTCAGCGCACTCGGGATATCGCCCTCATGCGAGCGCTAGGTGCTTCTCGTGCTTTCCTGACCCGTGATGCCCTGGCCCAGGCTGGCCTAATTCTGGCTTTAGGAACTCTCAGCGGTGCCCTAGCTGGCTGGGCGCTAGGGGCTCTCGTCTCGGGCACTGTACCCTTCCAGCTCTCACCCCTGACAGTTGTCGGACCAGCAGCTGGAATCTGGGCCTTAGGTATGGGTGGTGCCCTTATCGCTCTACGGCGTGTAGCAACCGTTGATCCCATGCTCGCCCTGGGTGGCAACTAATTAATTCTGATCTAATCCCGAAAGGTAAACCCATGACCTCTGTACTGCCAGGCTCTCTATCTACCCAAGCCGCAGCTGCCGCCGCCCTCGAGCTACGCGATATCACCCTTGACTATCCCGATGGGGTTGATAGCTCCGGAAAACCCCTGACCGCGCGCGCCCTGGACGGCATCAACCTGACGGTAGAGCGGGGTGAATTCTTTGCCCTGACCGGCGCATCTGGCTCCGGTAAATCTTCCCTGCTGTCTGTGGCGGCGGGGCTGATCACCCCTACCTCCGGTAGCCGCCTCATCAACGGTGTAGAGACCACCGGCTACCGGGACTCCCAGCTAGCTGAACTCCGCCGCACCACCATCGGCATTATCTTCCAGCAACCCAACCTGATTGCCTCACTCACCGCTGCAGAACAGCTAGAACTGGTAGCACGCATTGGGGGAGCTCGAGGGGCAGAGCTACGGGCAGCTAGGTCACAGGCCCATGACCTTCTTGATTTGGTAGGGCTCTCTGCTGCCAGCCACCGCAAGGTGCACCAGCTCTCGGGTGGGCAACGTCAGCGAGTCAATATTGCTCGCGCCCTGATGAGCCAGCCAGCGCTTTTGCTGGCCGATGAGCCAACGAGTGCCCTAGATAGTGAGCGTTCGGAAGAGATTGTGCGACTGCTGGCACAGGTCACTGCCGAGTTCAATACTGCCACGCTCATGATTACCCACGATGCCGAGCAGGCCGCGCTGGCTACCGGCCAGTTACATATGGTGGACGGGCGTTTGCTCACACTCTAAGGCGGGCCGGGAAGAACCCGCAGCGGGTAGCTCTTGCGGGGGTAGACTTGAGAGGGTCAGACCCACCTTAACGAGGATCCCGTGATTAATTTCCACCGCAACGAACGCGCCGCATCTTTGCCCGCCCGACTTTCTCGATCCTGGCTTCTAGTATCAGCTGATGCAACCGAACAGACCATTGCAGCAGCCCTGGAATCAGAAGCAGATTCGGTCATCATTGACCTTGAGGACGGTTGCCCCGAGAAAGCCAAAGATGCTGCCCGTGAGCACATCGTTGCCATGCTCAATAAGGGGGCTTCGGCCTGGGTGCGTATCAACGCGATTGACAGTGAACACTGGTCTAAAGACCTTGAAGCGCTGAACCGTGCGGAGGGGCTCAAGGGGGTCATGCTTGCTATGACCGAACACCCTGACCATGTAACTCGTACCGCTATGATGCTCCCTGCCGGTACTCCGGTCATCGCGCTGATTGAGACCGCCCTGGGCATGGTGAATGTGGTGCGTATTGCCAAGGCTCCCGGTACCTTCCGCCTAGCTTTTGGTGTGGGTGACTACCGCCGCGACACCGGAGTTTCAGCCGACCCGATTGCGCTGGCTTTTGCGCGGTCACAGCTGGTCTTGGCCTCCCGCGTGGGCGGGCTGGCAGGCCCGATTGATGGGCCTTCTGTGGGTAAGCACAGCGGGGACTTGCTTAAGGACTGCGCGGTGACCACCAGCCACGGCATGACCGGTAAACTGACCTTGGACCCGGCACAGACCGAGACTATCAATCTGGGGCTTGCCCCGAGCGCCGACGAAATTGCCTGGGCGCGGGAGCTTTTGCAGAAGAGCGAAGGCGATTCTGTACCCAAGGACGGTTCCTATCTGCCACGTTTGGCGCGTGCCCGAAAAGTATCATCACTTGCCAAGACCTATGGCCTGTGGCGTAGCTAGAGTTTTCCCTAGGTGAGCCAAGAAAGATAAGCACCGTGAAAAATTATTTTGGTTTTCAAGCCCGCAGAACCCCTCAAGGGGGCTACGCACCCGGGTTCTTGCGTCTCTTTGCGCTACTACTTGTTCCTTCGGCGGGAATCTGGTGGTTCTACCGGTGGATTTTTGACAATGACACCAGCCTGTTAGCGCTGTGTTTTCTGGTGCCGGTAAGCGCCTGGATGTGGGCTTATCTGATTGGCTACAGCACGGCTCATCACATTGACGAGGACCGGTCTTAGAGCTTTCTGCTAGCCGGGGCTGACCGAGCTGGTAGAGACAAAGGGCCGCTTCCGAGTGTTTTCGGAAGCGGCCCTTAGCCGTCTTGTGGAGCCCCCAGTCGGATTTGAACCGACGACCTTTTCTTTACGAGGGAAATGCTCTACCCCTGAGCTATGGAGGCCAGCCGCGCCTGCGCGGACGAAGCAACTCTATCAGAAAGGCAAGGCTACCTGCCAGCTGTGATGCTGGGGCGTTCTCCCTGGGGCGCTGGTTGGTTAGAATTGGGTCTATGACTCAGATTACTCAAAATGACGGTGTGCGCCCCCGCCCCGTTTTCTCTCGACTCCCCAAGTACTCTGCCGGCAAGCCCCCTGCCACTGTGGAAGGGCTAGAACGGTTCAAGCTGTCCTCCAACGAAAATCCCTTCGGGCCGGTTGCTTCTGTCGCTCAGGTGCTTGCTGACTTTGACACTGCCCACCGCTACCCGGACCCGCTGTCAACCGCCCTACGCACCCGCCTGGGTGAGTACCTGGGGGTTGACCCCGAGGACATCGTGACCGGAGCAGGTAGCTTGGGTGCGCTCAACCAGATTCTGGCAACTTTCGCCGGTGCCAACGAAGACGGTACCCAGGACGAGGTCATCTACGCTTGGCGCTCCTTTGAGGCCTACCCCATCTGTGTGGGTCTCGCCGGGGCTAAGAGCGTCCAGGTACCCAACCTACCCAACGGCGCCCACGACCTTGACGCCATGGCGGCGGCTATCACCGACCGCACTCGCGTGATTCTCATCTGTACTCCCAACAACCCTACCGGCCCGGCAGTGACTGAAAGTCAGGTGCGGGACTTCCTCCGTAAGGTCCCTCAGGACCTGCTGGTGGTTATTGACGAGGCCTACTTTGAGTTCTGTGCCGCTTCTGAAATCCCTGAGGGCCAGGAACCGCCCCTCAACGGCTTGGATATCTACCGGGACTACCCCAATGTGGTGCTGCTGCGCACCTTCTCCAAGGCACAGGGTCTAGCGGGCCTGCGCGTTGGCTACTCCATCAGCCACCCCGATATCACCGCCTACCTGCGGGTGGCTGCTACCCCCTTTGCCGTTACAACAATTGCTGAGCAGGCGGCTATCGCCTCCATCGAGCACGCCGATGAGGTCATGGAGCGGGTAGAGCACCTGGTAGCTGAACGCGAAAAAGTAGTGACCGGGCTCAAAGAGCTGGGCTACTGGGTTCCCGAAACCAGGGCTAATTTTGTCTGGCTACCCTTGGGTGAACACACAACTGCCTTTGCTCAGCAGGCCGAGGCACATGCTCTCTCGGTGCGGGCTTTTGCTGGTGAGGGCGTACGCATCAGCATTGGTGAAGATCAGGCCAACGCCCGCCTGCTCACCCTTGCAGAAAAGTTCCCTCACCGTTCAGTAGCTCCTGCCCTCCAATAAGGGGATTTTTCCGGCGCTGGCTTCTCCCTGAAACCTGCGGGGTAGGGGAGGAGCCAGAGTCTGTGTAAACTCATTATTTGTAAAGAAACAGTCAAAAATTCTAAAAATAAGGCCCTGCCCTGCCGAGAGCGGGCGTAGGGTTAAACAAGAGAAAAAGACAGACCTGGACCCGGAGACACGCATGTCACAAACAAAAAGCCCCCAGAACCCCTGGGGGACCCCGGAGCGAATCCAACTTCTGGATGAAACCGGAACTACTAGCTCTCACGCTAGCTTTAGCTCCTTTGCCGATGAGCTCACCGGCGAAGATCTCAAAGACATGTACCGTACCATGGCGCTCACCCGCCGTTTTTGCAGTGAAATGACCTCCCTGCAACGGCAGGGTCAGCTAGCTCTCTGGGTTCCGTCTGTGGGGCAGGAGGCCGCCCAGATAGCCTCCGCCCGTGCACTGGCACCTAACGACTACATCTTCCCCTCCTACCGCGAGCACGGCGTGCTCCTGGAGCGGGGGATTGACCCCACCGAAATTACCCCGCTCTTTACCGGCACCGGCACCCTGGGCTGGGACGCTAAAAAGCACAATGTGCACCCCTACACTCTGGTCCTTGCCGCTCAGGTTGTCCATGCCACCGGCTATGCCATGGGCCTTAACTTCGATGCCCAAATCCAGGCCGAAACCGGGCAGTACCAGACCGGACAGGGGCAAGCCACCGACCCGGCTACCCTCGTCCTCTTCGGTGACGACAAGGCCCAGGACATCGACGTAGA
>NZ_JBLXXR010000004.1:0-130814 GCF_048513535.1 Rothia sp. CCM 9416
GACCCCAAGGTCGCCATGCTCTCCTACTCCACCGGCACCTCCGGCTCCGGGGCGGATGTAGAAATCGTTGTTGAGGCCACCGACAAGCTCCGGGAAACCAACCCCGACTTCGCTTTTGAAGGCCCCATCCAGTTCGACGCTGCCTCCAATATGTCCATTGCCTCCTCCAAACTGCCCGGTTCCCAGGTAGCTGGTCAGGCTACCGTCTTCATCTTCCCGGACCTGAACACCGGCAACAACACCTACAAGGCTGTTCAGCAGACCTCCGGTGCTGTCGCCGTTGGCCCGATTCTGCAGGGCCTGCGTAAGCCCGTAAATGACCTGTCCCGTGGTTGCACCGTTGAAGACATCATCAATACCGTAGCGATCACCGCTATTCAGGCACAGACCCTCTAAAGCCCGCCAAACCAAAGGAAAACATACATGCTCGTTCTCGTTATCAACTGTGGCTCATCATCGGTCAAGTACCAGGTGCGCGACACCTCCGCTAGCGGCGAAGACAACCAGGTCATCGCTAAGGGCCTGATCGAAAATATCGGTGGGGCAGAGATTCCCACCCACACCGAGGCCCTGGACATCATGGCTCAGGCCCTAGTGGAACCCCTGCACGGCAAGACCATCGACGCTATTGGCCACCGCATCGTCCAGGGCGGCGACGTCTTCTCTGAGCCCGTCCTAGTCACCGATGAGATTATCGCCCAAATTGACGAACTCTCACCGCTGGCACCCCTGCACAACCCCGCCCACGTTCTGGGTCTCAAGGCCGCGCAGGAAACCTACCCCGGTGTCCCCATGGTCGCTGTCTTTGATACCGCCTTCCACGGCACCATGCCCGAGCACGTCTACCGCTACGCTGTGCCCCAAGAACTGGTCGAGAAGTACGGTGTGCGCCGCTACGGCTTCCACGGCACCTCCCACGACTATGTCACCGGCATTGCCGCCGACTTCCTGGGTCTTGACCGTTCCGAGTTCAACGGTGTCATCGCCCACCTGGGTAACGGTGCTTCCATTACCGCCGTACAGGGCGGCAAGTGCCTGGATACCTCTATGGGCTACACTCCCCTGGCTGGCCTGGTCATGGGTACCCGCTCCGGAGACATTGACCCCTCGGTTCTGACCTCAATTATGATGCGCGACCCCGAGATGACTCCCGCTAAGATGGATGCCCTGCTCAACAAGGAATCCGGCCTGCTGGCTATTGCTGGCAACAACGACATGCGCGCTGTTGTTGAGGCAATGGAAGCTGGCGATGCCCGCGCTCAGCTGGCCCTGGACATGACCTCCTACCGCCTGGCTAAGTACATCGGCGCCTACCACGTTGCTGTGGGCGGCGCGAAGGCCCTGGTCTTTACCGCGGGTATCGGCGAGAACTCCCACCAGTTCCGCCAGCTGGCCGTAGAGCGCCTAGGTGCCCTGGGTATCAAGCTGGATGCTGAGGCCAACAAGGTACGCAGTGACGAGCCCCGCCTGATTTCGACCGCTGATTCTGCTATCCCCGTTCTGGTGGTTCCCACCAACGAGGAGAAGGCTATCGCGGAGGCAACCGCCGCACTGGTCGCCTAACCAGCCTCTCGGCAAATGCCACGCTGTGCCCGCGCCCTGAACTATCAGGGAGCGGGCACAGCGCCTTTAAGACCTCTATAAGGTTTATTCAAACAGCACCTTGCTCAGCGCTCTATCAGCCAACATCCCTGAACGCCAGACCCGATCCAGTTGGCTGATAGAGCAGTGAACTGGGACACCGAACGTTTGAATGCCTCAAGGGATGTGGGATACTTGCCCTACAGCCTGAAACAAGGGAGTTTCTACCATGATTACCCGCTCAGCAAAAGGTTTACCGCCCCTCATCCATGTTCAGGGCGTGGCAACTATCGCAGCCTTCTTCCTGACCTTCCTGATTCTGCCGGTACTGGCCCTCAACGCCGCCAGCCTGCTCTGGACCCTAGCCAACCTGCCCCGCACCTACCGGGTGCTCCCGGCAAAAATCCTCCTGCTCCAAATCTTCTTCTGCGCCGTCAGCCTTTTCCTGCTGATTCTCCACACCGTTGTTCGCAGTGAATCCGTGCTCTAAGCACCCGCCCACTCCACGGCAGCCGCAGAAACAGGCACCATAGCCAGCTTTCTTGCTACTGTGGTGGGTAGAAAACAAACCCTAGCCAGCAGGATAGTAGATGAGCGAGAACACCCCAGGCGGTACCAGCGGCCCCGACAACCAGGGAAGACCCAACACCCCACCGGCAGATGGCGGTAACCGGCACAACCAAGCAACAGGTACAGCCGGGCACCCCAGTGGCCCGCACGAGCCAGGGCTACAGAACCCGCTACCTAACGACCTCAGCAAGGGCTGGATGCCCGAAGACAAGCGCCAACGTCCCTTCTCACCGCTACCGGCACCCAAGCTCTTTGGCTACCAGTCCCTACTGCCCTTCAAGTTCATCAACGCTATTCGGCACCCCGCCGAGCTGCCCCTGGTCATCATGGCCTACGCCCTGACCCTACTGGCCTACGTGGGTGGGGCCGTCTACCTGATCTCATCCTTCATCGCTCTTGTCACCGACAGTAAACCCGCCTTCAGCGGCTTAGGGAGCCTGGTCAGCCAGCTGGTTGTCCTGGCTATCTACCTGCCCCTAGGGATCTTCCTGGCCCGTGCCCTCATGTACGCCCAGCTACGCATGACAGGTGTGCGCATCAGCCCCACCCAGTTCCCCGATGCCTACCAGATGGTTGTTGAAGCGGCCCAGGCAGCGGGCCTGCGTCGAGTACCCGATGCCTATGTCGTACTCGGTAACGGTGTCATCAACGCCTACGCCGCCGGGCACGGGCACCGCCGTTTTATCGCCATCTATTCCGACCTCTTCGAAATCGGTGGGGCCGCACGCAACCCCGAGGCCCTGCGCTTTATCATCGGCCACGAAGTCGGTCATATTGCCGCCGGCCACACCGGCTACTTCCGCCTAATCTTCACCTCCTTCTTCATGCAGATCCCTATTGCGGGCAAGCTCCTCTCCCGCACCCAGGAATACACCGCCGATAACTTTGGCTACCGCTACGCACCGGAGGGGGCAGAAACCACCACCTGCGTCCTGGCCGCCGGTAAATACCTGGTCAACGATGTGAACTTCCACGAACTAGCCAACCGCGCCGTCTACGAGCGGGGCTTCTTCACCTGGGCCTACAACCTGACCACCACCCACCCGCCAGTGACCTGGCGCGCCCACGCCCTGCGTGACCGCAGCGAGCCGGGCCGTCTGATCTGGCGGCCCAAGAACAACCCGCCCTACCCCCTCTCCATGATCCCTGCGGCAGAACCCGCTGAATCCTGGGCTGACCCCCTCCAGGCCCTTGACTACATGGGTATTTACCCCCAAAATCCGGCCAACCAGCACTGGGGTTCTGTAGAAACAACCTACCGTAAGCCCGCCCAATACCGGGACCGTAGAGTCGCAGATATGCTCAATAACGGTTGGATTCCCCCGCACCTGCGCCAAGCACCTCAGCCACCACAGGGGCCGGGCATGCCAGGCCAGCAGAATCAAGCACCAGCTCACCCTAAGGCACCTCCGGCCCCGGCTGATACCCCTCCCACCGCAGAACCAGAAAATGGCGGCCCCAGGCCGTCAGATTCCTAGCCACCACCACCGTGTCTCCTCAACGTCCGCTCAAAACCTGGCGGCCCGACCCGCTCATTACCCTCATCCTGATAGCTCTTATCCTGGCTATCCTTGCACCCGCGCGGGGGGACTTCGCGCAGGGCTTCAGCCTAGCCACCAAGCTAGCTATCGGCTTGCTCTTTTTCCTCTACGGCGCGCGCCTCTCACCCCAAGAAGCCCTCCAGGGCCTCAAACATTGGCAGCTCCACAGCACCATCCTGGCCTTCACCTTTATCCTTTTCCCGCTGATTGGTCTTGCCCTCTACCCCCTACAGGCGGTCATCGGCAGGGAGCTTTACCTGGGCCTACTCTTCATGACCCTGGTGCCCTCCACCGTGCAGTCCTCGGTCGCCTTTACCTCCCTAGCTAAGGGCAACGTAGCCGGTGCCATCGTCAGCGCCAGCGCATCCAACCTTGCCGGGGTAGTCCTCACACCCCTACTGGTCATGCTTCTGATGCGCAGTGATCAGCTGGTTATCTCTGGCTCAGTCTTTGGGAACATCGCCATTCAGCTCCTGCTGCCCTTTATCCTGGGCCAGCTTCTGCGACGGTGGGTGGGAGAAATTGCCCGCAACAAACTGACCAAGCATATTGACCGGCTTTCTATCGCCATGGTGGTCTACGCGGCCTTTTCGGACGGTATTGTGCAGGGCATTTGGAGGCGCATTAGTCCCTGGCAAATTCTGTTTCTGGTGGTTCTCTCCCTGCTCCTGGTGGAGTTCCTGCTCTGGCTCAGCGGGGTCCTTGCCCGCAAACTGGACTTTAGCTACGGCGACCGGGTCGCTATCCAATTCTGCGGCTCCAAGAAGTCCTTAGCCACGGGCCTGCCCATGGCCGCCGTCATTTTTGGTGGAGCCCAGGTGGGTGCCCTCATTCTGCCGCTGATGATTTTCCACCAGGTTCAGCTCATGGTCTGCGCGGCTAAAGCCGCCCGCTGGGGCAGGCAGGCGCACGAAACCCCCTAAGAAGCAAGTCCGGCTCGGCTCTCACACGGCGCAGGTGCAGCCCTCCTGCCGGGGCACCTACCCCGCAGCTACCACACCAGGCACAGTAGTTGCTATGCCCCTGGCCTATGCCAAGGCTGTTAGCTCAACCTGTCCCTCTCGTGCGTAAGTTTTTCCATCATCACCCAAGCTCAATAACTTGGCCGCCGTCTCGACCGCCCACCTCTGCGTGGGGTAGATCAATGTCTCCAGGGCATCGGCACAGGGAAGCCACACAAACTGATCGTGGAGAGTCTCATCAAGCTCCACAGGCCCAGGGGGCATGATAGCTACCGCATTCGGAACCAGCATCACCGTATCGTAGTTATCATCATAAAACTGTGCTACATTACGAAACTTAAAAAGCTGGCTGGGCCAGCTTCCTGTCTTAGCATGAACCTGACGCGCGAAAGCATCCGAAATGCGTTCCCCCTGCACCAGTTTGCCCGACACAGTTTGCCACTCACCGGGCATAGGAACCGCGGCATCTGTGCTCAAACGGCGTAATAATAAGAACTCCAGGCTCCCGTCTTCCCTCCACCGGGCGGGGTGTACATCAACATAAAAAACGCCGACTGGGCGAAGACGCTCCCCAAAATCATCAATCCGCATTTGCTTGTCCTTTCACCTAGCTGAGATTGCCATAAGCACATATAACGATAGGAAAGGTGCATCCTGCACCTTCCCTGCCGAACGGATAAAAACCCACAACCACTATTGGCTTTCACGGTATTGAACGCTGTTCGCACCTAGCCTACAGTGGGAGCCATGACTCTCACACAGGCACTCCTTGGTTTCGCCGGTATCGCCTTCCTGATTACCATCATTCCCGCCACCGATACCGCCCTAGTACTGCGCTCCTTGGTGGCCGGGGGCAAGAAAAGCGCCTACGCCTGCGTCATGGGTATTACCAGCGGGCTCCTGATCTGGGGAGTCACCGCCGCAACCGGCCTAGCCGTGCTCATGGCAGCCGCACCCACTGTCTTCGACCTGATGACGGTAGCCGGTGGTCTCTACCTCATCTATCTGGGAATCAGCTTCCTCCTCACCCTGCGCCGCTGGAACCAGGTCACCGCCCTCAAAACTGAGCAGGCCGCCCTAGCTTCTCTGCCCCAGCCCGCACCCGGCGAACTGGGTCAGGCCGCACTCGGCGGACACCAGGCGCCCCGCCCCTCAGGTAGCGCCCACAAGGATTTTCTAGCCGGCTTTATCGCCAATATCCTCAACCCCAAAATCGCGGTCTTCTATATTGCTAGCGTGCCGCCCTTTATGGTTGCCAGCGTTAGCCCGGTCCTCATGGGATCCCTGCTGGCCTTGATTCACGGCGGCATTAACGTGGCCTGGTTCGCGGTCATTATCTCCCTGGCCACCCTGGCCATGAAGTGGCTACTGCACCCCCGCGCGGCCCTGGTCATTGACGGAGTCGCCGGAGCCGTCCTGCTCGTTTTCGGGGTGCTCATTCTGGTGGAGGCCGCCCACAAGTTCCTCTAGGCCCACAGGGACAGAAGGAAACCCCACAACTAAGGCCAGAAGCCCTAGAGCCCCAGGGCCTGCACCGCCCGCACCAAGGAGATATGGGCAAGTGCCTGCGGGAAGTTACCGGTCAATCGCTGCTCGTCAAAAGAGTATTCGGGGCTCATCAAGCCCAAATCATTGGCCTTATCCAGAACCGTATCAAGCAGGGCACGGCCATCCTCTTCGCGGCCCGAACGAATATACTGTTCAGCCAACCACAGCGAGGAAACGAAATGGGGGTTACTCTGCCCCTCAAAGCCATCATGAGAATCCGAATTATCGTAGCGGTAAATCATGCCCGATGGGTGACGGATAGTCTGCTCTATTCGCTCTACCGTTGCCAACAGACGGGGGTCGTCCCAGGCTAAGAGGCCAATCTGTGGGAGCTGCAGCAGAGAGCTATCTACTGCTGATCCTCCATAGGTAGAAACAAAGCACCCTAGCTCTTGGTTATAACCCTTGGTCAAGATATCTTCAGCTACTGTATCGCGGCAGTGCTCCCAGACGGCGGCGTCCCCGTCCAGCCCGAAGTCGCGCACCGCCGAAACACCGGCGTCGAAAGCCGCCCAGAGCATGGCCTGAGAGTGGGTATAGACGGCAGGTTCACCAAAGGTTTCCCACATGGAACGATCGGGCTGGCCAATGCGCTCGGTCGCAGCCTTGAGCAGAGCCTTTTGGAGGGGCCAGGACAGATGGTCCTCGGCCACCCCCTGCTCGCGCAGGTGGGCAAAAGTAACCAGCACCTGGCCCAGGGCATCACCCTGGAAACGGTCGCCGGAGCCATTGCCGGAACGGACGGGCTGGGAGCCTTCGTAACCGGGTAGGGCTAGGCGGCGCTCGATGTCGTCTTTTTCGCCAGCCAGCCCGTAGACCGCGTGAATCTGACGCGGATTATTAGCCAGCGCGCGCAGAACCCAGTTGCGGAGCTGGGCGGTTTCGCGTTCGTGGCCGTGGGCCAGGGTAACGTCCATAGCCATGGCAACGTCGCGGAGCCAGGTGAACCGGAAGTCATAGTTGCGTTTGCCACCAATAACCTCGGGCAGGGAGGTGGTCACCGATGCAACCAGGGCACCGGTTTCGCGGGAGATCAGGGCGCGCAGCAGCAGCAGGGAACGCAGGCGAGCTGTGCGGTAACGCTGGTTAGCCTCATTACGGCGGCCCGATGCGGTAGGCACAACAATCTGCTGGGCCGCAGTCTGAGCTAGCTCCTGGTAGGTTTCTAGGTCTACCTCAGGAGCGGCGGTGTTAGAACCGGCGTCCAGTAGGGATGAGGGTTTCTCGTGCTCCTGCTCCACATCGCGGACCGCCGAAATCACAGTGGCCTGGGGTGTGGTGCCGACGTCATCAGGGGCCGGGGGCTCTTCGTCCGCAGTGGCAGGCATGTAGAGATCAGACCATTCGCCCCACTGCTCCTGGGTGTAGGTCAAGGCGGTGAGGTAGTCCACCGGCGCAGGCGGGTTGTGGTTGGAGGCAAAGTAGGACAAGGTAAAGGTGTAGCTCTGGCCTGCCGAGACGGTGAAAGTTTCGGCTTTAGATTCAGGGTCGCCCTCGGGTAGAGAGTCGCCCCGGAAGACCAGCGCATGGGGGCCTGCCATGCCCACCAGCATGTCAGTGGATGGGTCGGCCTTACCTGCGGTATCGACACCACCGTAACGGGTCACCCAGGGAATAGTGCGACCGTAGTCAAAGCGTAGGGCTAGCTCGTGGTACATGGTGACTTCGCCGGTCAAGCCCTCAACGTTACGGACGATAGTGGTCCCGCCGGAGAGCGGCATAAATTCGGTAACCCGCACACTGGAATCACCCACAAACCAGACGGTTTGCAGAATGAAGGTGTTTTGGCGGTAGGAACGTTCGGTGCGGATCTCTTCTACCGGTGCAGGATTGACCGATTCGAGGGGAGCTAAAAGCCATCGACCGTGCTCGCGCTCGCCCAACAGAGCCGCAAAAACGGCCCGAGAGTCAAAGCGCGGGGCGCAGAACCAGTCGATGGAACCGCTACGCGAAACAAGCGCACCGGTATTCATGTCTGAGAGTAGGGCGTAGTCCTCGATATAAGAAGCCATGTCTTTCAGTCTAACAGGGTACTTAGTATCGGGCCGGGCTGGAGAATTTCTATAACACCCCTTGAAAATATACCCCATGGGGGTATATGTTAAGAGGCATGAGCCAAGAACATTGCCCGGTAGAACACCAGCACGGCTACACCGCAGATAAAGATGCCTACCTCAAACGGCTCCGCCGCATCGAGGGGCAGGTGCGCGGTATCCAGCGCATGGTGCACGAGGACACCTACTGCATAGACATCCTTACCCAGGTCTCAGCCATCAACGCAGCCCTCCACAGCGTCTGTCTGCAACTGCTCGAAGACCACGTACGCCACTGCCTTGTCGACACCGCCCATCAGGCACACGATACCGGGCACGAAGAACCGCTCGACGAAAAAATCTCAGAAGCCATGGCCGCTATCTCGCGCCTGGTCAAGAGCTAACCCAAGGAGAAAATCATGACCACCACCGTCAAAGCAAGCGGCCTCACCTGCAACCACTGCGCCATGAGCGTGCGCGAAGAAATCGAAGAGATCCAGAACGTCACCGGCGTTGAGGTTGAGGTTGTCAAGGACGGCCAATCCACCGTCACCATCAGCCACACCGGCGATCTTGACCCCGCCGCTGTCACCGCCGCTATTCAAGAAGCCGGGTTCACCCCGGTCGCCTAAGCCCCTAACCGGGTGGGAAATCTACCTCGTTGGCAAGCCCCCCTAAAACGCCAGTCCTGAGCCAGCTTAGTCAGGGGTAGCTCTCCCGCCAGCCCCGCCAGTTGGCTACCAAGGCGCACCAGCCCCTAAATGCCAGCACTGAAAGAAAGAGCTATGCCCACAGCACCCGCCCCGGACCTTTTGACCGGTGACACTCGCATCGTCACCCTGAGCGTAGGGGGCATGACCTGCGCCTCCTGCGTGGGGCGGGTGGAACGCAAACTCAAAAAGATAGGGACAGCCCCCTCGGTGAACCTGCCCCTAGAAACCGCGCGGGTAATCGCCCCGGCAGATATGCCCGATGAGCACATCATCGAAACCATCGAAAAGGCCGGCTACACCGCCTCCCTCAAAAATGATGAGGCCCAGTGCCCAGACGAGGATGCTCAGGCAAGGCTTCTACCCCAGCTCATCCTGGCGGCCTTGCTGAGCATACCCGTCTTCCTTATCTCTATGTTCGCCACCTTCCAGTTCCCCCACTGGGGCTGGGTGGTAGCGGCTCTCACCCTGCCGGTGGCCACCTGGTCGGCGCTCCCCTTTCACCGCCCGGCCTGGACCAATCTACGCCACGGCTCCTTGACCATGGACACCCTCATCTCTTTGGGTGTTATTGCCAGCTACGCTTTTTCGCTCTGGCAACTTGCCACCAACCCCGGCATGACCGCCCACGCGAGCAGCTCCCACGGCGGGCACGGCATGGAACACATGCTCTACTTTGATGCAGCCACCATGATTACCCTCTTTTTGCTGGTGGGGCGGCATATTGAGCACCGCACCCAGCGCCGCTCATCCCAGGCTTTACGCGCCTTGCTCAGTGTAGGAGCCAAGAGCGCTACCATCCTTCAGGGCGGTGCACAGGTAGAAGTCCCGGTCAAAGACCTGCTCCCCGGCGACATCTTTCTGGTACGCCCCGGCGAGAAAATTGCGGTGGACGGGCAAGTAATCGAGGGACGCTCCGCCCTGGACACCTCCCTGCTGACCGGTGAGTCCCTCCCCCTGGAGGTCGGTGTGGGTGACACCGTCATTGGGGCAACCATCAACACCTCCGGGGCGCTCACCGTCCGCGCAACCCGCGTGGGTACCGAGACGGTCCTGGCGCAGATGAGCCGCACCGTAGCCCAAGCCCAAACAACCAAGGCTCCCATTGCCCGCCTAGCCGATAGGGTATCGGCGGTCTTTGTTCCCATAGTTATTGGGGTAGCTGTGCTCACCCTGGCTGGCTGGCTCCTAGTGACCGGCGATATCAACGATTCCTTCACCGCCGCTGTCTCCGTCCTGGTCATTGCCTGCCCCTGTGCCCTAGGTTTAGCGACCCCTACCGCCCTGCTAGCTGGCACCTCGCGCGGGTCCCAGCTCGGCATTCTGATTCGCTCAGCCCAGGTACTAGAAAACACCAAAAAAGTAGGTACTATCGTCCTGGATAAGACCGGAACCGTGACAACCGGTGAGCTGGCTGTGACCGAAGTTTTCCCCTTCCCAGGCTACGACGCCACCAGCCTGCTGGCCCTAGCCGGGGCGGCGGAGGCTCACTCCGAGCACCCCATTGCCCGCGCTGTCGAAGCCGCCGCGCACACAGCCCACAAACAGGGAAGCAGCCACACTCTTCCCTCGGTCACCGATTTTGAGTCAGCCCCCGGTGGCGGCGTGCGAGCAACCCTCCTGCACAAGGGCGCGCACCGTCATATTGTCCTGGGGCAAAAGAGCTTTCTGAGCGGTGAAGGTGTTGAGCTGAGCCAGGCCCAGGACCAGGCCCTGCGCACCCAGCAGGAGGCCGGTCAGACTACCGTGATTCTGGCTGTCGATGGGCAGGTTGCCGGGCTAGTATCGCTCCAAGACTCCCCCAAGCCCGATGCCCTTGCCGCGCTGACCCAGCTTAAAGAACTGGGTCTGACCCCCGTCCTCCTCACAGGTGATGCTCAGCCGGTAGCGCGGGCTATCGCCGCCGAGGTGGGCATTGCAGCCGAGAACGTATTTGCAGAAGTCAGCCCGCACGATAAGCTAGCCACCATTACCCGCCTGCAAGAAGGCGGGCGGGGAGTCGCTATGGTCGGTGACGGTGTAAACGATGCCGCCGCCCTAGCCAAGGCAGACCTGGGTGTTGCTATGGGTTCAGGTACCGATGTGGCCATGGAAGCGGCAGATATGACCATTATGCGCAGTGATCTGGCCGCCCTGCCCACCGCCATCAGGCTCTCTCGGGCTACTCTGCGCCTCATTAAGGGCAACCTCTTCTGGGCCTTTGCCTATAACACGGTAGCAATTCCGGTGGCGGCCGCTGGACTGCTCAACCCCATGATTGCCGCCGCCGCTATGGCCTTTTCGTCAGTTTTTGTAGTATTCAATTCTGCCAGGCTATTGGGTTTCAAGGGATAAACAGCTAGATTGAAAGGTAGGAGAGGGCTCAGGCACAGCCAGTTCTAAAAAGAAATTAAAAAATTTTAGAAATCTGCGTGACATCTGCCGGGCTCACCCCGTCTTAACCTATGACAGCGCAACTGGCATAGGTTGCGGTTTCTTCGGATTCCGCAACCTGCGCTGTCACCTTAATACCTACCTAACAGAAATTAGGAAATAATATGAACCAGACACCTGCAACCACCCCCGCAACCCTGGCTGAAAAGAAGAACCAGGCTCCCGTCAAGAACACCGGTGCAGCAACCGGTCAGGGGACCACCAGCATCAATGACGGTGTTGTCGCCAAGATTGCCGGTATCGCACTGCGCGATGTTGAAGGCGTTTACGATCTGGGTGGCGGTGCCGCTCGTGCCATGGGTGCTCTGCGTAGCGCTGTTGGCCAGGACAACAACCTCAAGCAGGGTATCAGCGTAGAAGTAGGCCAGACTCAGGCTGCTGTTGATCTGTCCATCATCGTTGAGTACCCCCACCCCATCTACGATGTTGCCGAGAACGCCCGTAAGGCTGTTGTAGAGGCTATCCAGTCACTGGCTGGCCTTGAGGTCACCGAAGTAAACATTGAGGTCCTTGATGTTCACGTACCCGGCGATGACCAGGACGCTGAGCAGAAGAACGATGAGCAGGAAAGCCGCGTTAAGTAATGTCTAAAGAATTCACAGGCGCTCTCATAGGAGCCCTTCTGGCCTTTGCTGGCCTCCGCTACGGTTTTGGAGGGTTTGTCCTCTTTGCTGTGCTGATGGCCGCAGGTGCCACGATTGGGCACCTGGTGCAGAGCTCAGATCTTTCAGTGGGTAACATGCTGGATTCGGTACGTAAGAATTCATCATCACGCTAATCCCAGAATTCCAAATTCATGCGCAGGTGGTTACTCAACCACCTGCGCATAGGATAGATCAGGCCTTTAATGAATAAAAATACCACCGATAGCGGCCCCGGTAGCACGAGAGTACGCAAGAAAGCTCTTGTCTCTATGTCTCATGCGGTAGCGGCTCAGGAACTTGGTGTACCCTCCGATCATGTCCAGTCATCAATTTTTGATGATGCTGGCAAGCTGGGGGTAGATATCAACCTTGACTACCCGCTTGGCCCAATCCATGATGCAAAAGCTCTTGCTCAAGGTACCCACGGGCAGGGAACTATTTTTGATCTTCTTGCCCAGGCGCGGGCTCGTATAGCCCGGCAACTTACTCAGCTCTGTGGCTCAGAAGTGGGATCAATCAACATAGCACTCGATGGAACAACTAGCCCCAGCAGTGATAAGGCAAGGGTGCAATGAAGCAACAAAACTCTACACCACAGCATCAGCAGACCTCAGGCCAGGTTGACCAGGCCTCTTTCATCGGTTCACGGCAAGAAGCTGGCCCTTATGAGCGCTTACTGGCCCGCCAGGAGACTCACTCATCCCGCTGGCTGACCACAGTCATTGTCAACACTGTACTCATTTTGAGCCTTTCCTGGCTGGGCACAGAACTTGTTCTTTCGGCCCTGGGCCAACCTCCCCTCCTCATCACCGGCGAGGATCTCTTTTCAGGCTTCTTTAAGCTCGATGAGCTTCTCAGCCCTCTTTGGGGCGTCATCATTGGGTCAGTTCTAGTTCTACTGGGGCTGGTATTGCTTGCCCTCAGCCTCCGTCCGGGGCGCCTGAGCCGCCACAGTGCTCGTTCAGGGCGCTTCGCTATGGTGGTTGATAATAAAGCCCTGGCCTCATCCATCAGCGCAAGTGTGCGTGCTCGCACCGGCCTTGACCAGGACCAGGTAGTAACCAGTGTTAGCCCTCGCCAGATTAAAGTTACTGTAACGCCGACCTCTGGCAGGCCGCTGGATCAGCAGCAGGTGCATGAGCTGGTTAAGCAGACAGTAGCCAACCTGGCCTTGCAGGACCAGCCGGGTACCAAGGTAGTTATTGAGAAGCAGGGAGCTATATAAAATGGGTAACACTCCCAGAAAACTAAACCGTTTCTTTCTAGCTGTGCTGGGGTTGGTCTTACTTGTCCTAGGGCTTGTGAGCCTTTGCCTTCCCCTTGTGCCCCAAGCTCAAGATCTATGGGCCGAGTATGTACAGCCCTTGGAGGAACCTGCCCGAGCTGCCTTTGATAGGGTTGCCTTCAACACCGTTGACGGTCAGACAAGCCTACTGACCCTGCTTTTTGTTCTCTTACTTCTCTTAGTTGTAATCGCCCTCATGATGGGAATAATTGCTCAGAAGCCTAAGAAATCAAAGACCCTGCTCAGTCAGCAGGACACCCAGACCGCTGGACGAACCACTATCTCCGATAAGTTCATCAAGCAGGCCATCACCGATGGCTTTGAAAGTCACCCCGACATCCTCTCGGTATCCGTCAGCTCCCAGGAGCTCAAGCGCTCCTCAGCCTGCTCGGTCAAACTTGAGGTCAGACAGGGTGCTGACATCGCCAGCCTCGAAAAAAGGGCAGCCCAGGTTGTTGCGGGCTTAGATCAGCTTTTGGGTCACAAGATTCCCTTACTGGTCCGAGTGACCGGTGGACTGCGGTCCACCTTCGCAGACGAGACCCAGCGGGTTCGGTAAAATAAATTGTCTCTAAATTCTAAGCGCGGTGCACTGTCCCCCCAGAGCATCGCGCTTAGCCATAGGGGGTTTACCCCGTCAATACTTTCAGGAGTCTGTAGTGACAGAACTGAGCAACCGTCACCTCGCGGAGTTAGCGCCAAGCCTACTTCTGCAGCGAGCTGTTGATGGTGACTCGCAGGCTTTCCGCTTGCTGGTACAACCATATTTACCCATGATGCGGGCCTATGCTATTCGACTAACCGGTAACTCAGCGGATGCGGATGATGCCCTCCAAGATTCTCTTCTACAGGCCTGGCAAAAGCTTGATACCCTCCAGGATCCCGCTCAGTTTAAAAGCTGGGTGATGAAACTGACCGGTCGCAAAAGTATCGACCTGCTCAGGAAGCGCAAACCTAACGCGGATATCGATGACTACCACCACCTCAGTGATGGTTCAGCAAGTCCTGAGGACCTTGCAATGAGCCGCTCTGAGATTGATACGCTCAGCCAGGCCCTCAAGAAACTACCGGTAGATCAGCAGCGAGTCTGGATCATGCGTGAATACGGCGCCTGTAGCTACCAAGAAATTGCTCAATCCCTGGGGATGAGCACACCCAGCGTCCGGGGCAAACTCGCACGTGCACGGGCCACACTCCTCGAAGAGATGGAGGGAAAGAACTAAAATGACTAACTGCAGTATTCCTCTAAGCGCCCTGAGCAGCTGGGTTGATGATTTAGAGACAGACTCACAGAAGCCACAGCTAACACGTCATATTGATTCATGCCCGGAGTGCGACCGCAAAGTCGCCTCTCTTCACAAGCTTCACTCCCTCGCTAGCCAAGACTTTGACCACGAGGTTAAAGAGCTAGAGAAGGATTTGAGCTGGGCGGAGAACCTCCTGAGCAATCTGGTTCTAGAAGCCAAGGCAGGCCGTTCAATCCCCCTTCCCTCACCACACCAGGCTGTACGCATCCGCCAGGACGAAGGGGCTGTTGTGGCAGCTGTAAGAGCTGTTGCAGATGAACTTGATGAAGTAATCATCGGCCAGTGCCGGCTAGAAGGTGACATTGAGACCCCAGGGGCTCCTGTGGAAGTCAATGTGACAGCATCTGTTCAGATAGGTCTGGTTATCCCAGATTTGGCCCAAGCCCTGCGCTCTAGTATTCAGGAATCACTGGAACGGTGCAGCAAGCTTAATATTGTCGCAATCAATATCACGATTCAGGACCTTCATGAAAAATCCCTCAATGACTAGCCCAAGTGCGCCCATCCAGGAAATCTACCTTGAGCCTGCTGATGCCCCGGCCTCTCAGGAACAAGAAGGGGCTAGTAAACCTCACGACAGGAGCGCTGGGGAGCTTGACCTTGACCGCTTGCGGCAGCTAGTTCTGCAGGTTCCAGGGGCTCATAAGCTATACCCGCGTACTCCTTACCTGATAGACCTGGTCCGTGCCCCGCTCTTGACGGAAGATACCGAAAGGGCCCAAGCTTTAGAGCACGACGCTGAGCAAGCCAGCTCCCTGCCTGCCCAAGTCAAGGTTAGATTGGGTATCAGTGCAAGCCACAATGTAGTTGAGGTTACCCAAGAGGTGGGGTTAGCCCTAGCTGCCGAGCTACCCGGCCACCCTATCCATCTTGAAGTCGTTAGTTGCTCATAAGCTGACTCTGAGGTTCTCCGGTTGATACCCGGTCTAGCTAGCCAAGAATCTGTGAACGGTAAGCTGAGGGACTTAGACCGTACTGAGTTTTAAAGGCTTTGCTCACATAGGAGGGATCAAAGAGGGCGTAGCGGGCGCTGATGGCCTGCACGGACTCTGCCCTGTAGCGCGGGTTTGCTAGGTCCTCTCGGATTCTTTCCAGACGGCGGACACGAATAAAGGCAGAGACTGTCTGCTGGTGGGCTGAAAAACGGCTGTGGAGTTGGCGTAGAGAAATATAGAGAGCTTCAGCTATTTTGCTGGGGCCTAGATCTGGGTCGTCCAGGTGCTCCTCTATGTAGGCTACTGCTCGGTGATATATTGTGTGTGCCGGTTGACGCCCAGCTTGTGTAGACTCAGCAATCATAACTGTAATGACCATCTCTAGGGCAGAGCGTACCAAGGCTAAGGCGTGAGGCCCTCCTAGCTCCTCCAGATTGGTCGCTAGCTGCTCAAAAAGCGGAACCGCGAATTTCCCAAGCCCCTGGGATTCAGAAACCGGAGTGGCCGTTATCAGGTCGGTATATTCAGGGCTGAGGTGTACGAAGCTCTGCGGGAAAAGTACGACCAGGCTACGTTGGGGACCGGTGTAATCAAGTCGATAAGGACGCTTGGTGATATAGAGAGCAAGGTCGCCGGGGTTAAGGGTGCACCTACGGCCGTCCTGGCTTACCTGGGATTGTCCCTCTAATTGCAGGCTGAGTTTGCAGTAGCCGCCCTGTACCTGCTCTGAGGGCTCAGGCTCCCTGCTAACTGAATGGGCCGGTGTGCGCATGTCCAAGAGCATAATTTCCCCCAGGGAGGCAGTGCGAGCGCTGGCCCTAAAGCTACCTGGGTTGGGGGCTTTGATCTCCAGGGGGCCAAAAGTCTCCCGGACCCGCTCAACCCACTGGGTAAAGCCCATAGGGTCGTGGTGCCGAAAGTGGTAGGGGGAAGACTGCTGAACGGGCTGGCGCATGGATTACCTTTCTGGGGGGCTTCTCACACTTTAGCGGAAGTGAGGCGTAGCACACCAGGCCAAGGGTTGTGCGCTCCCCACCTAACGCAACCCTGCAGCCCAATCCCACCATGGATATAACTGTTCATACATAACTAAGGAGCTGACAGTGTCGTCACTACCCACCACCTACCAGGAACTTCTTGAGCGCGTCACCACCGGTGGCAGCCGAGAGGTTTTTGACCCGGCAACCGAAGAGCTCATTGGTCTTGCACCGGTGCAGGGCGAAGACGTCCTCAACGAGCTGGTCGAGAAAGCCCGGGCGGCCCAGCCAGCCTGGGGTGCCCTCTCGCACGCTGAGCGTAGCGACTACCTGATGAAGATGGCTGATGCCATTGAGGCAAGCGCTGAGCCGCTGGCTGAGCTCCTTTCCAGGGAGCAAGGCAAGCCCCTGAACGGACCTAACGCCCGTTTTGAGGTCGGTGGTTGCGTGGCCTGGACCCGGGCTACAGCCTCCTTTGCTATGGATGAGGAGGTCTTGGTAGATGATGAAGAGACACGGGCTGTCCTCAATTATCGGCCTATCGGTGTAGTAGGTGGCATTGGCCCCTGGAACTGGCCGCTGATGATTTCTATCTGGCAGATTGCCCCAGCCCTGCGTATGGGCAACACTATTGTACTCAAGCCCTCTGAGTACACCACTTTGAGCGTGCTGGCCCTGGTAGAGATTATCAATACGGTCCTGCCCGAGGGAGTGGTCCAGATTATTGCCGCTGATCGCGGTGTCGGTGCAGCTATGAGCACCCACCCCGGCTTTGACAAGATTACTTTCACCGGGTCTACCGCTACGGGTAGAAAAATTGCTGCCTCGGCAGCAGATACACTCAAGCGGCTCACCCTGGAGCTTGGTGGTAATGATGCCGGTATCGTTCTTGATGATGCTGACCCCAAGGCTATTGCTGAAGGTCTCTTCTGGGGAGCCTTTATTAATACCGGCCAAACCTGCGCCGCTCTGAAGCGTCTCTACGTACCCGACTCACTCTATGATCAGGTCTGCCAAGAGTTGCTAGCTGTTGCCCAGCAGATGCCTATGGGTGTTGGTCTGGACGAGCAGAATGTTCTGGGGCCGCTTCAGAATAAGGCCCAGTACGATATTGTTGCTGATCTGGTCCAGAAAGCTAAGGACTCTGGCGCCCGTATTCTGCTGGGTGGGGATCCCGACGAGAGCGCCAAGGGTTTCTTCTACCCCACTACCTTGGTTGCAGATATTGATGGCGATAATCCTCTGGTGGTTGAGGAGCAGTTCGGCCCGGCTCTGCCGATTGTTCGTTACTCCACCCTGGAAGAGGCCATTGAGGAAGCCAACAAGCTGGATGTAGGGCTGGGCGCTTCGGTCTGGTCTCCTAATATTGAGCGGGCCCGCGAGGTTGCGTCCAAGATTGAGGCCGGTACCGTCTGGATTAATAAGCACGGCGCTATTGATCCCCGTATTCCTTTTGGTGGTATCAAGCAGTCTGGCTACGGCATCGAGTTTGGTGTTGAGGGGCTCAAGCACATGGGCCTACCCCAGGTTATTTGCGAGTAGGGCGCCATCATTTTTTGAGGGCCCCGGCCTATCTCCTTGTGGAGCGGGCCGGGGCCCTTGTGTACCGCGAGCCCACCCTATGAGGCAAACCTTCGGGTGAGGGCAGTCCGTCACCCTGCCTGACCTTATTTACTGACCAAATGGTAAAAAAATAGTGCGCCCCGGGTGTGCCAAGCCCAGTTTTCATATATGATTTCTTGCAAGGCACTGTGATGCCCGCCTCATAAAGGCCCCTGACTTGACCATGACACACAAGGAGACGCAGATGTCTTCACCCGCCACAGCACACAAAATAAATAAAGAAGAAAGAAAGGTCCTCGCCGGAACCCTCATTGGCACAACCATTGAGTGGTATGACTTCTTCATCTACGCCCAAGCAGCCGGCCTGATCCTGGCCAAACAGTACTTCACACCCGAAGGTGAGGACAACACCCTAGCCCAGATCGTCGCCTGGGCCTCCCTAGGTATCAGCTTCATCTTCCGCCCCCTGGGGGCAGTAGTAGCCGGGCATATCGGCGATAAGTTCGGCCGCCGCATCGCCCTGGTCCTGACCCTCCTGCTCATGGGGCTAGCAACCGTAGGTGTAGGCTGCGTACCCACCTACGCCCAAATCGGTATAGCCGCTCCCCTACTCATCGTCCTGCTGCGCATTATTCAGGGCTTCTCTGCCGGTGGCGAATGGGGCGGTGCGGCCCTCATGTCTGTAGAACACGCCCCCCGCCACCGCCGCGGCTTCTTTGGCTCCTTCCCACAGATTGGCGTGCCCCTGGGCATGATTCTGGCAACCCTGGTCAATCTGCTCCTCAACGCCATCCTCACCGAAGAACAGTTCCTAAGCTTCGGTTGGCGCATTCCCTTCTGGTCCTCCATCATCTTGATTTTGGTTGGCTTCTACATCCGCCACTCGGTTGAGGAATCCCCCGTCTTCAAGGAGATGCAAACCCTCAAGAAGAAGGAATCAGCACCCCTGAAACAGCTCTTCAAGAGCAACAAGCGTGAGGTCATCCTGGCCGCCTTAATCTTTATCGCCAACAATGCCGCAGGCTACCTGGTGATCGCCTTCTTTATCTCCTACGGCGTCAAGAACCTGGATATGAGCCGTGGACAAGCCATGACCGCAGCCATCATTGGTGGCCTCAGCTGGCTTATCTTCACCATGGTGGGCGGCTGGATGTCTGATACAGTGGGCCGCGTTCGAACCTTCCAAATAGGCTATGGTCTTATGGCCCTGTGGGCTATTCCCATGTGGTTCCTGATTGATAGCGGCAACTTTGCCCTCTTCACCCTGGCCATCCTGGTACTTACCCTGGCCCTGGGCCCCTCCTACGGCCCCCAGTCCGCTATGTATGCTGAGATGTTCCCTGCCTCCGTCCGTTTCTCAGGTATCTCCATTGGCTATGCCATCGGTGCGATTCTCGGCGGTGCCTTTGCCCCCATGATTGCAGAGATGATTCTCAAGCAAACCGGCCAGTCCTGGATTATTGGTCTCTACATCGCCCTGCTAGCGGTCGTCTCCCTGATTGCCGTCAGCAAGGTACCTCGAGGGATCCAGGAGATAGATTTGCACCCAGCAGATGAAAGCTCCCGGGTTCACTAAGTAACACTTGAGCACAGTAACCGCCAGCCCCCGACCAGAGGGCTGGCGGTTGGCTTTAAGACCGCCCAGCACCCAACCACAAGACTTGACCTAAGTCACATAAAATGACAAGATTTATTGAACGATTGGTCAGTTATTTGGCTCTATGACTCATGCCTTCTCACAAAGGAGTAAGAATGTCCCAGACACCCCAGGCCTATCTCGTGGGAGGCTCCCGCACACCCGTTGGCAGGTATGGAGGCGCCCTGTCCTCCATCCGGCCCGATGATCTGGCCGCCCTGGTCATCAAAGACCTCGTCGAGAAGACCGGCATAGACCCCGCCACTATCGATGAGGTCATCCTGGGCAACGCCAACGGCGCAGGTGAAGAAAACCGCAACGTTGCCCGCCTGGCCTGGCTACTGAATGACTACCCCGATACCGTCCCCGGGATTACCGTCAACCGCCTCTGCGCCTCCGGCATGAGCGCCATTACCCTAGCGGCCCAGATGATTAAGGCAGGGGAAGCTGACCTGGTCATAGCAGGCGGCACCGAGTCCATGTCGCGGGCCCCCTGGGTCATGGAAAAACCGGCAACCGCTTTCGCTAAGCCCGGCCAGGTTTTTGATACCTCTATCGGCTGGCGTTTTATCAACCCGGCCTTTGCCAGCCGTGACAAGTTCACCTACTCCATGCCCGAAACCGCCGAGGAAGTAGCGCGGCAAGAGGGCATCAGCCGGCAAGACTGCGATGCTTTCGCCCTCCGTTCCCATGAGCGCGCCCTGGCAGCTATCAAGGACGGTCGTTTCCGTGACGAGATTGTCCCTGTCACCGTCCGGGATCGTAAGGGGCGCGAAACCCTTGTTGACACCGATGAGGGGCCCCGCCCAGGCACCAGCACAGAAGTGCTGGCCTCCCTACGCCCGGTAGTGAGCGGTGGGTCAGTAGTAACAGCAGGTAATTCATCCTCCCTCAACGACGGTGCTTCTGCAATTTTGGTCGCCTCCGAGGCCGCCCTCAAAAAGTACGGGCTGACCCCGCGCGCCCGCGTGGTGACCGGTACCAGCGCCGGTCTTGCCCCCGAAATCATGGGCCTAGGCCCGGTCCCCGCTACCGAGAAGGCGCTGGCACGTGCAGGCTGGTCTGTAGCCGATCTTGACGCTGTAGAACTAAACGAAGCCTTCGCCAGCCAGTCCCTTGCCTCCATACGCCGACTGGGCCTCAACGAAGAAATCGTTAACAAGGACGGTGGGGCTATCGCCCTGGGCCACCCGCTGGGATCCTCCGGCTGCCGTATCGTCATCACCCTCTTAGGTCGCATGGAGCGGGAGGAGGCCCAGCGTGGCCTGGCAACCATGTGTATCGGTGTAGGCCAGGGCGCGGCCCTGCTACTTGAAAGGGTCTAAGCGTGTTTGAACATTTCACCGCCCTCACCCTTGAGGAAAGCCAAGATCGCCTGCTGGTGCGCATGAACCGCCCCCAGGTACATAACGCTATTGACGCAACCATGGTCGCTGAGCTCCACGAAGTATGCGCCTATCTGGAAAACACCCCCAAGATTCTGATTCTGACCGGCTGCCAGGTAGAGGGACGGGGCATTTTTGCCTCCGGTGCCGATATCGCCCAGTTGCGTGAACGCCGCCGGGACGATGCCCTGCGCGGAGTTAACTCGCAGATTTTTGACCGCATCCATAAGCTCCCCATGCCGGTCATTGCCGCTCTTGACGGCTACGCCTTAGGCGGCGGGGCGGAGCTGGCCTACGCCGCCGATTTCCGGCTGGGCACCCCCTACATCAAGATGGGTCAGCCAGAAACCAACCTGGGCATCATTGCCGCCGCAGGTGGTTTGTGGCGGCTCAAAGAGCTGGTCGGTGAGCCGGTGGCCCTGGAGATCCTGCTGGCCGGGCGTATCCTCAATGCCCAGGAGGCCCTGGATCTGCACCTGGTCACAGAGCTGCACGAACCGGATGACCTGCTCCCCGCCGCGCACGCCCTAGCCAACCGCATAGCCGCCCAGGACCCCCTGGCTATTCGCGTCACCAAACGGGTGTTTGCCGCCCCCCGGCAGGCCCACCCGCACATTGATGAGCTAGCCCAGGCTATCTTGTTTGAATCCCAGGCCAAGTTTGACCGCATGCAGGCCTTTTTAGACCGCAAAAAGAAGTAGAGGTGTCCCATGACCGAAATTCACGAACTTAAAGTACCCGCCCGCGTAGGCGTGCTGGGCGGCGGACGCATGGGTGCCGGCATCGCCCACGCCTTCCTGCTGGCTGGGGCGCAGGTTCTGGTGGTGGAGCGTGACGAGCTCAGCGCCCAGGCCGCCCGCGAGAGGGTCGAACGTGACCTGGCTAAGTCGCTAGAGCGCGGCACCTTCGATGGCAATCTGGATGAACTGACCGAACGTTTAAGCCTCTCTCTGAGCTACGCTGATTTTTCTGACCGCCAACTCGTCGTAGAAGCCGTACCCGAAAACTGGGACCTGAAAGTCTCGGCCCTGCGCGCGGTAGAGGAAGAGCTTGATGAAAGCGCATGGTTGGCCTCTAATACTTCATCGCTGTCCATTGATGGGCTGGCAGAATCACTAAAACGGCCAGCTCACTTTATTGGCCTGCACTTTTTCAACCCCGTACCGGCTTCACAACTGGTGGAGGTAGTGCAGTCTAAGCATTCCTCCGATGAACTGAAAACCCTTGCACGCACCTGGGTTGAGGGCCTGGGCAAGACCCCCGTGGTGGTCAATGACGCCCCAGGGTTTGCGTCCTCCCGCCTGGGTGTGGCTATCGCCTTGGAGGCTATCCGCATGGTTGAAGAGGGCGTAGCAAGCCCTGAGGATATTGATAACGCTATGGTGCTGGGCTACAAGTTCCCCATTGGTCCGCTGGCTTTGACCGATGTGGTGGGCCTGGATGTGCGCCTGGGCATTGCTGAGTACCTGGAATCGCAGCTGGGTGAACGTTTCGCACCCCCGCAGCTCATGCGCGACATGGTGGCCCGTGGCGAGCTAGGCCGTAAAAGCGGTAGGGGCTTCTACGACTACAGCTAGGTGCCTGCCCTTACGCTGAGGCCCGGTCTTCGAGAAGCCGCAACAAGTCAGCTTCCGGAGAACCGGGCGGGGCTGACGCGTCTGGGCATCCATCTTTCCAGCGGGGCACCCATTTTATGGACCCAGCAGGAATTTGCCGGACCCACCCGGGCGGGCTACTTTATAAAGAAACTACCCCTTGATGAAGTTGGTGATTCGCAGGGTGCAGAGCCGGTCCCCGCTCTCCTGGTGGGTGATGATAACTTCGTGGGTGGTCAGCGAGCGCCCCAGGTGAATGGCCTGCGCTACTGCGCGCACGGTACCGGCCCGGGAAGATTTGTGGTGGGTGGCGTTGACATCTACACCTACAGCGACCTTGCCCATGCTGGACGCGTGAATAACGGCTGCCCAGGAGCCCACGGCCTCGCCCAGGGCGAGCATGGCTCCACCATGCAGTAGCCCCAGCGACTGACGGTTCCCCTCAATGGGCATAGTGGCAACAACCCGCTGAGCCGACTCTTCGAGTACTTCCACACCCAGTTTTTGATCCAGCTCCCCCAGCCTAATCTTCCAGAGTTCCACCTGGTCGGCGGAGCGTGCATCCTGAGTCATGCTTTTGCTTTCCTTTCTGCCCGGCGGGCTGGGCACTTTCTTTCAAGTGTGATGTGAACTATAGTTTATAGCAATAACTGAACGCTCGGTCACTTATTTGCCGGGCTGTCCCTAGCGTTACCACCTGACCGAGCAAAGGAACCCCCATGACGAGCACTGCCCCTCTAGTCCCCAGCTTCATCAAGGGTAACTGGTGGGTGCCCCAAAACCCCTCCAAGGCCCAGGACGTCCTCAAGGCCGTCACCGGTGAGGTCATCTACCGGGTTTCCACCGAGGGCATCGACACCGCCGGGGCCATCGACTACGCCCGCACCGTGGGCCAGGCCAACCTCAGCGCACTAACCTTCCATGAACGCGCCCTGATCATCAAAGAGCTGGCCCTGCACCTGGGCAAGCACAAGGAGGAACTCTACGCGCTCTCCTTTGCCACCGGCGCAACCGCCCGCGACCACTACATCGATGTAGACGGTGGTATTGGCACACTCTTTACCTTCTCGTCCAAAGGCCGCCGGGAACTGCCCAACGCCCAGGTCATTATTGATGGTGCCCTGGAACCGCTCTCACGCGATGGCTCCTTTATCGGTGAACATATCTACACCACCCTGCCCGGTGTTGCGGTAGAAATTAATGCTTTCAACTTCCCCATCTGGGGGATGCTCGAGAAGTTCGCCCCTGCCTTTATTGCCGGGATGCCCACCATTGTTAAGCCAGCCACCCCCACCGGCTATGTTACTGAGGCCACGGTGCGCATCATGCTGGATTCCGGCCTGCTACCGGAAGGCTCCCTACAGCTCATCTCTGGCTCTGCCCGCGATCTGCTGGATCATCTGGACTACCGGGATCATGTTGCTTTCACCGGTTCAGCTGCCACAGCGCAGACTCTGCGTTCCCACCCCAGCGTCCAGACTAAGGGACTGCACTTTACTGCCGAGACTGATTCACTCAACGCCGCGATCCTAGGCCCGGACGCTACCGCTGATACCCCGGAGTTTGAGGCCTTCATTAAGTCGGTCATGGTGGAGATTACCGCTAAGGCCGGTCAGAAGTGTACGGCTATCCGCCGGGTGCTGGTCCCGCAGGGACGTGCCGGTGAGGTCGTTGAAGCTCTTGCCGCTAAAATTTCGGGCCGCGTTGTAGTGGGCGATCCACAGACTGAGGGCGTGACCATGGGTTCCTTGGCTTCACCCGAGCAGAAAGCGGAGGTCAGCGCAGCGGTAGAGCGGCTGGTTGCCGCAGGCGGTCAGGTCGCCTTCCAGGGGCAGGCCCCCGAGGGCCCCTCCTTCTACCCGGTGACTGTGCTGACCTTTGCTGATGCTCGAACCCCTGAGGTTCACGCGGTAGAGGCTTTTGGGCCGGTGACCTCCGTACTTGAGTACCAGGATGTGGCAGAAGCGGTGGAGCTGGCAGCTCTGAGCGCTGGTTCCTTGGTTGCTACAGTCTGCACCCACGACGATGCTGTGGCCCGCCAACTGGCTTTGGGCATTGCCGCCCACCACGGGCGTGTACTGATTCTAGACCGTGAGGACGCTAAGACTTCTACGGGGCACGGCTCCCCGGTGCCTCATCTGGTTCACGGTGGGCCGGGCCGGGCCGGTGGCGGTGAGGAGCTGGGCGGTGTGCGCGCTATCAAGCATTACATGCAGCGCACTGCCCTTCAGGGCTCACCCAATAAGCTCACTGCCCTGACCGGGGTCTGGCATAGCGGGGCGGATGCTCGCACGGTGACTCGTGCCCAGGTGGAGGCCGGGCAGGGGGTCCACCCCTTCCGCAAGTCTCTGGCGGAGCTGGAGATCGGGGATCAGTTCGCTTCTGACCTGCGCACGGTGACCCTGGAGGATATCACGGCGTTCGCGCAGGAAACCGGGGATATGTTCTACGCCCACACCGATGAGCAGGCAGCTACCGCTAACCCCTTCTTCCCGCGCAGGGTGGCTCACGGCTACCTGCTGGTTTCGTGGGCGGCAGGCCTTTTTGTGGACCCTGAACCGGGCCCGGTACTGGCTAACTACGGCTTGGAGAATCTGCGCTTTATCACACCGGTCACCTACGATGACGCTATCAGGGTGACACTGACCGCTAAGAAGATTACTCCGCGCGTTACCGACGACTACGGCGAGGTCACCTGGGACGCTGTTCTGCACAATCAGAAGGACGAAGTCGTCGCCACCTACGATGTGCTCACCCTGGTCGCTAAAACCTGGCCTATGCAGGAGATGAGCGAGGACTAAAAACTCTCAGTACTAGAGACGGGAAACGGGAGGGGCCGGTTGCACAAGACCAGTGCCCCTCCTAGCTCTTAGCTGGGATCGTGAGGTAATGGAATACTCAGTTTGACTACTTTCTTTCCCCTTCTAGCTTGGGCCTTAAGGTTCAACCGCAATGCCCCGGAAGGCCATGTCGACTACGGCGTCGGCCAGGGCCTCAATGTCCCCTCCGCGATCCGGGTCGTACCAGACCGCCAGGGAGTTAATCATGCCGAAAATCAGGCGGGCCAGGGTGCGGGCGTCCGCGCTTTCCCGCACCTGCCCCGCCTGCTGGGCCGCCGCGACCAGGGCGGCAAGGCGCACGGTCAGGGCACGGCGCTTATCCAGGGCCGCCTCTTGCACCGGGGTGTTGCCCTTGAGCCTGAGGAGCAAGGTGACCGAGGGCAGGTGTTCAGCGAGCACAAAGACGGTTTGACGGACCACAAACTCTAGGCGCTCTCTGGGGTCAGCTTCTAGCACCTCACCGGCTTCAAAAACCTCTTCGAGGGCATCGAGGGCCCGGTCCAGGGCCGTGCGCAGGATCTCCTCTTTGGATGTGACATGGTGGTAGATTGCGCTCTTAGTCAGCCCCAGCCGTTTAGCCAGCATGTCCATGCTGGTGGCATCGTAGCCGTGCTCGTTGAAAGCCTCAACGCAGACCCGCAGTACCTCTTGGCGGTCGTAGCCGGGGCGGCCTCGTTTGACACGGGCACCGGTCTGAGTGGTGACGGTAGGCTGGGCGCTCACGGGTGGTCCTCTCACATCAGCAGTAGGGAGCCCCCATCTAGCGGGGGCTCCCTACATGCTAACTTAAGCGGACCAGCCTACTCATTGCCCTTGGGCTTGTTACGGTAGTCGTAGATACGGCGAATCTTACCTACCGAGCGGGGCAGAACCTCCGGGTCTAGCACCTCAATCTGGCAGGTGGAACCAATCTTGGTTTTGATATCGTGCAGGAGCCGCTTGCCAGCTTCCTGGGCGGCTTCGAGCGTGACCTCTTCGCGGCGTTCAATGCGCACAGTCATCTCGTCCATACGGCCCGGGCGGGTCAGTTCCAGGGCAAAGTGGGGCGAGAGCTCAGGCTGCTGCAGGGCGAGCTCTTCCACCTGGGAGGGGAAGAGGTTAACCCCGCGCAAGATAATCATGTCATCGCTACGACCGGTGATGCGCCCCAGGCGGCGGTGGCCGGGGCGGGCGGTACCGGGCAGGAGGCGGGTCAAATCGTGGGTGCGGTAGCGGATAATGGGCAGGGCCTCTTTAGTCAGGGAGGTAAAGACCAGCTCACCGGGGCGGCCCATATCAAGCACAGTGTCATCAAAGGGGTCGATGATTTCGGGGCGGAAATGGTCCTCCCAGATGTGGGAGCCGTCCTGGGTTTCAAAGGACTCCCCGGCCACACCGGGGCCCATGACCTCAGATAGCCCGTAAATGTCGCAGGCTTTGAGGGTTCCGAAGGTCTTTTCAATCTCGTGGCGCATTTCCGCAGTCCAGGGCTCGGCACCAAGCACAGCGGTTTTGAGGGAAGTTTCTTGCGGGTCAATCCCCTGTTTACGGAAGGCATCTGCAATGGTCAGCAGATAGGTCGGAGTTGAAAGGATGGCATCGGGTTCAAAATCTCGGATGAGCTGAACCTGCTTCTCAGTCTGGCCACCGGACATGGGGATAACGGCAGCACCCAGGCGTTCGGCACCGTAGTGGGCACCCAGCCCACCAGTGAAGAGGCCGTAACCGTAGGCATTGTGCACCTTGTAGCCGGGTTTAATGCCGGAGAAACGGAAGCAGCGGGCCACCAGGGAGCTCCAGGTGGCAATGTCGTTTTCGGTATAGCCAACCACGGTGGGCTGGCCGGTAGTACCCGAGGAGGCGTGGATGCGGCGGACATCGCTCATGGGCACCGCGAAGGCTTTGAAGGGGTAGGCCTTGCGGAGGAACTCTTTGTCGGTGTAGGGGAAGAGTTTGAGGTCGTCGAGTTCTTTAAAGTCGCCGGGGTGAACGCCGTGGGAGTCGTAGAGTTCCTTGTAGGCGGGGACGTTCTCGTAGGCGTAGTGCAGGGTCCAGCGCAGGCGCTCAAACTGTAGGGCTTCGATCTGGTCCCGGCTGGCCAGCTCTTCGGGGTCGGGCTGGGCTGGGTCTGTGGCGCGGGGCGCGGGGCTGTAGGGGTTCTCTACGCTACAGGTAGAGTGCGGGGTGGTGCTCATGCTGGGTGTCCTTCCGTGGTGGGAGCTGGAGGGGTGATTGACCGCCCGCGCCCGCGAAACTCAGCGATGAGCTTCTGCTTGCAGGTGACGGTGACATCGACCAGGCAGGTTCGCCCGGTGCGGTGGGTGAGTGTGGCTTCTGCTTGCAGGGTTTGCCCTCGGTAGGCCGGTGCAAGATAGTTGATGTCCACGCCTGTTCCGACCGTGATGCTTTGGGCTAGTTCCTCTGGGTCACTGCTGTTGCAGGCCAGGGCAAAGGCGGTATCTGCGAACGCGAAAGTCATGCCCCCGTGCACCATGCCGAAGCCGTTGACCATTTCGTCTCGGATGTCCATTTCGATGATGGCATGGCCTGGCTCAACGGTGAGCAGGCGGATGCCCATCCAGTGACTGGCCTGGTCCTGCTTGAGCATGGGGTGCTGGGGGGCCACATAACCTCCACAAGAATTTAGTGACCATTCGGTCAGTTATTGCTTAGACCCACTGTTTCACATTTTAGTGAGATGTGCAACACTCTAGGGGGTCTTGTTATCCGGCACCGCAAAGCCCTCTACAGACACAGAGCCTAGGAGAATAGCCCCACCTGCCCCCGAGGGTTTAGGTGACCGCACCCCCTCTCCTCTCCTCTCCTAAGCCAGCCCCAGCTCCCCCGCATCGGTTGGCTCAAAGAAGGCCAGGACCGTGCCCCCGCCCACCTCTTCAAGGCGAGCGGGGGACCAGGCCGGGTTCCGGTCCTTATCAATGACCTGGGCGCGAATCCCCTCACTCAAATCGTGCCCTTCCATAGCCCTACAGGTGGTCACAAAATCCTGATTGAGGGTCTGAGCCAAGCTCTGGGTGGCGGCACGGCGTACCGCCTCCAAAGCCACCTTCATGCCCGTGGGGCTATTCTGCTCCATAGCCCCCAGAACTCTTGTAGCAAACTCAGCTCTCTCTCCCCCAGCCGCAACCACCTGCCGCACGCCCTCCCTGATCTGCTCTACCGAATCAGCGGCAAAGGCCTGCTGCACCCAGGCGGCCTGGGCAGCCAGCGGGGAAGCGCCAGCGTCAACCTGCATCCCGGCCAGCACACCGTCAACCTCAGAACTGTCAGCCACCCCAGATAGCTCTCCCACCAGGTCATCAACCCTAGCTGAGGGAATAAAAAAGTCAGCCAAACCCACTGCTAGGGCATCGGCCCCGCCCACATGCAAACCAGTCAGCGCCATCAGCACCCCCAGATGCTGAGGTGCCCGGGCCAGAATATTAAGAACACCTACATCCGGGCTAAAACCAATCACCGTTTCGGGCATACCGGCGCGGGTCCGCTCAGTCACTAAACGGTGAGAACCGTGGGCAGAAACCCCCAGGCCCCCGCCCAGCACCAAACCGTCCATCAGGGCAATATAGGGCTTAGGGTAGCGGGAAAGTCGCAGGTTGAGAGCGTACTCGTAGCGAAAGAACTCCACACCCTCCTGCGGGGCATCCTTCATGGCCCGGTAGAGAGCTACGATATCTCCCCCGGCGCACAGGCCACGCTCACCAGCCCCGCGCACCAGCACGGCACACACGCCCGGATCAGCCTCAAACCGATCCAAGGCCGCATTCAGGCCCTGCATCATCTGGTAGTTCAAGGCATTAACGGCACGGGGCCTATTGAGGGTAATCACCCCCAGGCTCCCGCACTGCTGCACCAGAAGGCTCTGATCTGCTACGTCCACCATGATCTTTCCTCTCAATGATTGGGCCCAAGACCCAGCCGCCAGGTCGGCCACACTGCCGCCAGCGGGGGCCTGTCTCTAGCCCCGATAAATACTTTTCGCCACTGCCCACTCTACCCACCTCTCTCTGAGCAAGACAGCGTCAGTTCACACCCCCAGAGAGAAAACCCATCAGCTGGCCCGGCACGCCACCCGGTTTCTTGACCGTGACCCACGAAACACTATATTCTGAACGAACGGTCAGTAATTATTTTTGACTGGGGGAAGCCCCTCCCCCACACCCCGCAAGGAGCCAGCCCATGACCACAGAGACAACTAACCCTCACCTCACAGCAGTAGACCAACCCGCACCAGGGGACACCAGCACCGAGCAGGCCTACTTTGACCAGCTCATCGCAGAGGACTCCCGCGTCGAACCCCGCGACTGGATGCCCGAAAAGTACCGCAAGACCCTCACCCGCCAGGTCTCCCAGCACGCCCACTCCGAAATCATCGGCATGCAACCCGAAGCCAACTGGATCACCCGCGCCCCCTCCCTCAAACGCAAGGCTATCCTCATGGCCAAGGTGCAGGATGAGGCCGGACACGGGCTCTACCTCTACTCCGCCGCTGAAACCCTCGGCACCCCCCGCCACATCCTCAACGAACAACTGCTTGAGGGCCGAGCCAAATACTCCTCCATCTTCAACTACCCCGCCCGTACCTGGGCTGACATGGGCGCTATCGGCTGGCTAGTCGATGGAGCCGCCATCTGCAACCAGGTCCCCCTCTGCCGCGCCTCCTACGGCCCCTACGGGCGAGCTATGGTCCGCATCTGCAAGGAAGAATCCTTCCACCAGCGCCAGGGCTGGGAAATTCTCTACGCCCTCTCCCACGGCACAGAAGCCCAAAAGAAAATGGCCCAGGACGCCGTCAACCGCTTCTACGGCCCCGCCCTACAAATGTTCGGCCCCCCGGATGCCGACTCCCCCAACTCCCAGCAATCCATGGCCTGGAACATCAAACGCTTCTCCAACGACGAGCTACGCCAGCGCTTCATTGACATGCTGGTCCCCCAGGCCGAGGCTCTGGGCCTGACCCTGCCCGACCCGGACCTCAAATGGAACGAAGAGCGCGGCCACTACGACCACGGCCCCCTGGACTGGGATGAATTCCACTCCGTAATCTCCGGGGCAGGCCCCTGCAACGTCCAGCGTATGCAACGCCGCCGCGCCGCCCACGAGGAGGGCGCCTGGGTACGCGAAGCAGCCGGCGCCTACGCACGCAAAACAGCAGAGCAACACGCAGAACTCCTGGGAGCATAAAGATGACCGAGAACATCACACACCTACCCGACTCCAACGAATGGCCCCTTTGGGAAGTCTTCGTCCGTTCATCACGCGGCCTCTCCCACGTTCACGCAGGATCCCTGCACGCACCCGATGCCACCATGGCCCTGCGTAACGCCCGTGATCTCTACACCCGCCGCAACGAAGGCACCAGCATCTGGGTGGTCCCTGCCCAAGCAATCCTGGCCTCAGACCCCGACTCCAAGGGCGGCTTCTTTGAGTCGGCCCAGGGTAAGAGCTACCGCCACGCCACCTACTACACCACCAGCGAGGGGGTTAAGCACCTATGAGCATGGCCTCCTCAGACTCAGCAACCCACCACAGCCAAGGAGAATCAATCCTGGCTGAGGACATCACCGCCTCCGGAGTGCAGGCCAGTGATGCAGTAGCCCGCTACGCCCTAGCCCTGGGCGACGACGCCCTCATGCTAGGCCAGCGCCTCTCCCACTGGATCTCACGGGCACCAGAACTAGAAGAAGATATAGCCCTGGGCAACATCGCCCTGGACCTGATTGGGCACGCCCGCTTCTTCCTGACCTACGCAGGAACAGCCTGGGGCAAGACCGAAGACGACCTGGCCTACTTCCGCGACGAAGAAGAATTCCGTTCGGCCCGCCTGACCGAGCAGGAAAACGGGGACTTTGGGCAGACTATCGCCCGCCAGCTCATCTTCTCCTACTACCAACACGAGCTCTACTCCCAGCTGGTCAACTCCCAGGACCCCACCCTGGCCGCCATTGCCGCCAAGGCCCTGAAAGAAGTGGCCTATCACCAGGACCACGCCACCGCCTGGACCCTGCGACTGGGCATGGGCACCCAGGAGTCAAACCGCCGTATGCAGGAGGGCCTCTACTACATGTGGCCCTACATTGATGAGCTCTTCTACGACTTTGACCCGGTAGACCAACTAGCGGGTATCGCGGTGGCCCCCTCAAGCCTGCGCCAAAGGTTCCAAGAGCGCCTGCACACCATCATCGGTGAAGCTCAGCTAGAGGTGCCCAACCTTGATCAGGCTCGCGGCGGCGACCGCTCCGGAGTCATGAGCGAACACCGCGGGCACATCCTGGCAGAGATGCAGGTACTGGCCCGCGCCCACCCTGGCGCCACCTGGTAAAAACCGGGAGCACCCCGGTGCTCCCGGCCCTACCGCCCCCGCTAGCTGACCACACGCACAAGGAGGTGCCCCGATGACAAACGCTAGCCAAGCCGCTAGCGCCGGAATTGACTTCAGCTTCGGCTTTGACCAGGACTCCGGCTACGCAGCCCCACCCCGGGAGGCCGAAAGTGCCGTCCCGGCGCCCGCCGGCTCTGACGCTACCCTGTGGGAGCTAGCCGCCAAGGTAGCTGACCCCGAAATCCCGGTACTCTCCATAGCCGACCTGGGCATCCTACGCGCGGCCCGCTACGGCAAGGACGGCCAGCCGATAGTCGTCATCACTCCCACCTACTCCGGGTGCCCGGCCATGGAAAGTATTACCGCCAGCATCCGCCAGGTCTTCACAGATCACGGCCAGCAGATACCGCAGGTGGAGCTGGTACTCTCCCCGGCCTGGAGCACCGACTGGATGAGTCAGGCAGGTAAAGACCGCCTGGCAGAGTACGGTATTGCCCCACCCAACGGGCAAGCCGCCGCGGGGCCGGTGACCCTGGGGCTGGCGGTCAAGTGCCCCCGCTGCCACTCCCTAGCTACCAAAGAACTCACCCGCTTTGGCTCCACTTCCTGTAAGGCTCTCTACCAGTGCACCGCCTGCTGCGAGCCCTTTGACTACTTCAAGATTCACTAAGGACTGCACCCGCTATGACCGAGACACCCACCCGCCGCCGAGCCAGCTTTAACAGCTTGACCGTTGCCGGGGTACGCAAACTCACCAAGGACTCCGTTGAAGTGACCTTCTCCGTGCCCGATGACCTGGTAGAAGACTACAACTACCTACCCGGCCAATATGTAGCCCTGCGCGCACAGATTGATGGGCAAGAGGTTCGCCGCTCCTACTCCATCTGCGCCGAGCCTACCCCCGGTGAAATTAAGGTCGCTATCAAAAGGGACTTCGGCGGTCTTTTTTCTAACTGGGCCAATGACACCCTCACCCCAGGGCAGATCATCGACGTCATGAACCCCCAGGGGGCCTTTGTTTCTCAGAGCACCGTCACCAGCCTTAACGACCCCCAGCACATAGCTCAGGAGGCGGATGCCAACGGGGGGCAACACCTGGTAGCCTTTGCCGCTGGCTCCGGCATCACCCCCATCATGGCTATCGCCCGGGCTGTACTTTCGGCCAGCCAAGCCAGCACCTTTGACCTGGTTTACGCCAACAAGTCCGCCCTGGATGTCATGTTTGCCGAAGAAATCGGGGACCTCAAAGACCGCTACCCCACCCGCTTCGCGGTTCACCATGTGCTCTCCCGCGAACAGCGCATCAACCCGCTCATGAGCGGCCGTATTGACGATGAGAAGCTCCAGGCCCTACTCGATCACGTCATCCAGGTAGACAGGGCCGATGAATGGTTCCTCTGCGGGCCTTTCGAACTGGTCCAGCTCTGCCGGGACACCCTGGCCGAGCGTGGAGTGGATCAGGACAAGGTACGTTTTGAGCTGTTCACCACCGGTAAGCCAGAGAAACCTGCTGGCCAGCAGGGCCGTTCCGTGGAAACAGACCCGGACGGTAAAAACTACTCCATTTCTTTCACTCTGGATGGAACCTCAGCTTCTGTGGAGTCCCCTGTTTCAGCCCATGAGACCCTTTTGAACGCAGCCTTGCGGGTACGCCCGGATGTTCCCTTCGCCTGCGCCGGCGGTGTTTGCGGCACCTGTCGGGCTAAGGTCATAAGCGGCCAGGTGGATATGGACGAAAACTACGCCCTGGAAAAGGACGAGGTAGATGCCGGCTATATTCTCACCTGCCAGTCCCGCCCCTGCTCCGATGCTGTCAGCGTGGACTTTGATGCCTAGGAGGGGTAACCATGAGCATGATTGAGCTGACTGTAGAGGGCGGTATTGCAGAGGTGGTTTTGAAGGCCCCGGCTAAGATGAACGCCCTGAACGAGGCGGCCCTAGCTGACCTGTCGGCTGCTTACGATGAGGCCGCTACAGCCGGTGTGCGTGCCCTGCTCTTACGCGGGGAGGGGCGCGGCTTTTGCGCCGGGAGGGACATTGCCGGGTTGGTTCCTGCCGAGGATGATGCCTACGACTACCTGGCCGGTAAGGTTAGCCCGCTCTTGAAGAAGATGAGTGCCTTCCCCGCCCCCACTTTCGCGGCGGTTCAAGGCCCCTGCCTGGGTGTTGGCCTGGGCCTGGCCATTGCTACGGACGTGGTCTATGTGGCTGATACTGCCAAGATTGGCTCGCCTTTCGCCAAGCTGGGGGCCACCTTGGACTCTGGCGGCCATGCTCTCTTTGTGGAACGTCTGGGTGCTCACCGGGCCCTGGATCTGATTTATACCGCCGATTTAATGTCCGGTGCTGAGGCTGTGGCCGCTGGGCTCTTTAGCCGGGTGGTGCCTGCCGATGAGTTGCTGGACTTTACCCGCGCCAAGGTGGCACAGGTAGCCGCCGGTGCTACGGGGGCTTTCCTGGCCTCTAAGCAGTTGGTGGCGCAGGTACGCGACGCGCGGGTGGGCCTCTGGGAGTCCGTGGAAGCCGAGAACCGCGCCCAAGGCGACTTGTGCGCCTCCGCCGACTACGCCGAAGGCTTCGCCGCCTTCACCGAGAAACGCAAGCCGGTCTTTAGGGGGAAGTAAGGCCACCCAGGCTAGGACATGCGTGGTTTCCTTCCAGATGCGCGGGTTCCTCGCACATCTGGAAGGAAACCGCGCATCTCGATGAGGGTGACAAGCACCTGCGCCGGCACCTGCCGTTGAGAAAGAGGGCTCTAGGAGATCTCAACAATCCAGGCGACGATATTGGTCATGCCCTCTTGCTCGTAACCGGGCGGCGTGTGGAACTGGTAGGTCATGGTGACTACCTGCGGCCCGGGCTCTGCCAGCTTGTGTTCCAGTAAGTAGCCTTCAGCAAAGGCCTCTAGCATGTCCGGGGTTACCTCAACGAGCTGGTCAGGATCCCCATCGAGGTTAACGTCCTCAGCCTTCCCTCGAAAGATATTAATCTCAGCGAACACGGGTTCAGCATCAAAGGTGATTCTCACAGTGTTGGACTCACCGGCAGAACCAAGAACAGGAATGAGTTGCTTATCCTGCACGAGCTCTTTTGTTTCGCTCAGGCTCGCTGAGTGCCATTCGTAGTAGAAAGGCACAAGAGGTTCACCGTTCACGCTTAACTCTGGTATGTCTTCTTGGAACTCTTCCTCTGCCACCAGAGGGGCCTCATGGTAGTCGCTAAACCCGCCGCCGCAAGAGAACAGAGTCAAGAGGGGTAGCACCGTCAGAAACCCGAAAAACTTACGCATTGCAGTCAAACCTTGTTTCAATATCACTTGATGTGCGCTGAATATATGTTTTTCCTTAATATACAACCCTATGATACCCATTGCCCCTATAAGTCTGCATAGAAGAAGACCCACAAACCCGCTTTGAATTAACATCAATTTTTCTTATATTCTTACCCTCCTTAGCATGGAATGACCTCCGGTGCCATACCCCCAACCCTTTTTCATAATCTCTGCACCAGCAGCCATAAACTCAACGCTTTGGCCACAACCTTTAACGCCTGAATGCACAGAAGCCATTCCACCACTCTTATGCACACGCTCTGTATATCCCATGCAACCGATTCCAGTAGGGACCCCAGGATAGTACCCAGGAGATTGTGGGGCAACAACAGCCTGAACAAATTCTCTATCAGTAACTAGGATTTCCGCTAGTAGGTATGAAAAGAAAGTTATACAAACCAAGCAAGCAGTACTGAGCCAAGAAAGCAAGCAGTACTGAGCCAAGAAAGAGGGTTAATTTTAGTAGCTAGCTTCACTGAAATTACCTTTCAATCTTACATTTGAATAACCCTCAGTGAAATAAGAAAATATTTATCGTCTAATACATCATTGCACCTTCTTCGAAAGAGATTGTTTTTGTACTACTGTGATTTTCAATCACTAACTATTCAAAAAAACAAAGTCAATACTTAATTCAAGCCGAGAACCGCGCCCAAGGCGACTTGTGCGCCTCCGCCGACTACACCGAAGGCTTCGCCGCCTTCACCGAGAAACGCAAGCCGGTCTTTAGGGGGAAGTAAGGCCACCTGGGCTGGGACATGCGTGGTTTCCTTCCAGATGCGCGGGTTCCTCGCGCATCTAGAAGGAAACCCGCGCATCTCGATGAGGGGTTGCCCGCTACAGGGGAGCACCCGCTAGCACATCAAACACGTCCCGCCACTTCACCTCACCCGTTGCTGGGGCGAATCTATCGCCTGTCAGCAAAAGACAATGAGCCCCCGCCGGAAGGCGATCAAAAGGAGCCAGCTCACGGGCTAAAGTCTGTTCAGAATCGGTAGAAAGAGCCACCTGAAGGTAGAGAGCGTGCCCATCACGGCGCGCCACAAAATCAATCTCGCCACCGGGCACCTGGCCAGTCATCACCTCAAAGCCGCGCCGCTTCAACTCCAAAAACACCATATTCTCTAGGTCCCGGCCCCGGTTAAAGTCGCGTGACCCCAGAAGAGAATTGCGCAGGCCAGGGTCCACGAAATACATCTTCCCGCTAGTCCGCAACCATTGCTTACCCTGAGTGTCATACCGGCGGCACCGGTACAGCAGGTGTGCATCCACCATGAGTTGCAGGTAGCGGTCCACCAGCTCTGACGACGCACCGCGCCCCTGGGCCCTGAGCTGTTTCACAATAGAGAGAGTTGAGAGCTCAGAACCTGCGTTGTCGAAGACAAAACGGGCAACACGCAGAAAAGTCTCTGTATCCCTAATCTGCCCCCGCAAGGCAATATCGCGCGTAAAGATTGAGTCAAAAAGGCCGCTGTTGAGCTGCCTGACGGTTTCCTCATCGTGCGTTATTGCCGAAGCGGGAAAAGCGCCCCAGCGAAGCCACTGCTGGTAGGCCTGCTCAACCCCCGTGTAGGTCACCCCAATTTTTTGGCGGAAGCGAGTGAACTCTGCAAGCGACAGCGGGTACATGGGGATTTCAATGTAGCGGCCCGCGAGGTAGGTCATTGATTCTGAGACGAACAGGGAGGCGTTCGAGCCGGTAACGCATATTTCTAGGTTCTCCCGGGTTCGCAGTGAGTTAATGACCCGGGCCCAGTCACTGAGTTCTTGGACCTCGTCAATATGGAGGTAGCGGATCTCGCTGTTATTGATGGCGTCCAGGACGTGGTCGTGAAAGGACTGAGCATTACGCAGGTGATCGTAGGCCATATCCTCAAAGTTGATGGTGAGGATTTGTGAGGGGCCTACACCTTGGGCGATGAGGTAGCTTCGGTACATACTGAGGAGGGCTGATTTACCGCAGCGACGTACTCCCGTGATGATGCGGACGAGGGCGGGGTCGTCAATGTTTGTCAGGAATTCAAGGTATCGGTCACGCGCAAACAGTTCAGCCATATTTCGACTATACCCGAAATTACAACTGTTTTGACGGTTAATTTCGGGTATACCTGAAATACCCAGTGTGCCTTGGGCTGGGACGTGCGCGGTTTCCTTCCAAGCGAGCGGGTTCCTCGCGCATCTAGAAGGAAACCCGCGCATCTCGATGAGGGTGGGGCTAGTAGCCCACGTCCGTGCCGCCCCCGGCAGGGTGAGAGCCGGCAGAATAACCGCTGATGAAGCAGGCCACTGAGCTACATAGACTAGGAGGGAACGTCCAGCAAGATATCACCCGGTAACACAGGAGCTTCAGAGTCGTGAGTTACCACCAGCACCAGATTCTCTCTGGCTACTTCCCTTACCAACTTCCATACGATGGCACGATGTTTGGATCCCACACCAGTAGTCGGCTCATCCAGCACTAACAGAGCACCATCAGAGCCCAGGAGGGTGCGGGCTAGGGCAATCCGGCGGGCCTCCCCGCCGGAAACTGCCCCAAACCCTCCCAGCAGGGTCGCACTACGAGTACCACCCTCAGCAAAATCAGCCAGCCCCAAAGTGCGTAATAAATTAGAAATCTCATCGGTATCGAGATATTTCCGTCCAGCTCTCACTATCTCTATAGCTGTTTCAAAAGTTAGGTTACTGGCCTGGGGCAGATAGCGTAGCTCACTAAAGCCCTGCGTCTCAAAGCCTCCCACCGGAAGTAATGCATTGAAACCCAACAAGGCCTCAAGTGACCTGGACTTTCCGGAACCACTATCACCTCGCACCCAAGCAACACCGCGAGTAACCCCCACCAGTGGTGAGAAGCTCAAGACAGCAGAAGCTTGCTCCCCACCACCCAGGACCCGAGCCTGAATTTTCTCTCTCGACTCCTCATACTGCGCATAGCTAGAAGCCAGAGCAGAAAAATCAAAAGCCACGTTTTGTATTGCCTGAATTGAATATAAACAAACACCAGCCAACGCAATGAACCCACCAACCAGCTGGTAGGGATCCGCATCCTGATTTACCAGCATGTAGACCGTCAAGATTGCGAAGAGTAGCAGGGTGAGAAAAGCGGACTGAAAGAGGTAGAGCCTACGCGTCATGCGGTAGGAATGGGCCCCTTTTTCTTCCACGGGCACACGGCTGGCTCGGTAGAGTCCAGACATATGATGAGTGAGCCCAAAAACTGCAACCTCTTTCCAGTAGCCCACAGCGGTAGAAAGGATACCGAAGTTTTCCATGGAGGCAGAGAAAAATTCACCTTGGGCTTTCTGGTGCTGCCGCACCAATGGAGTTGAGGCAAAGACGAATCCAATCAGCCCACCCATGTAGATGAGGGCAGTCTGCCAGCCACCCATGCTCCAGAGGCTAAGAGTACCGGTAACCAGCACGGTCGCAGCCGGAACTAGGGATAGAGCAAGGGTTGAAAAGACCTCCCGGAAAACAGTCATTTGGGCATCAATAGCAAAGGCTATTTCGCTGTCTTCCTGCTCTGACCGCCCTCTTTTTTCGGTGGCGTAGCTGGTGGCTAAAGCATCAACGGCTACCGCACTTTGGGCTTTTTGTTCCAGTTTTCCGTAGAGGGGGTAGGCCAGGTATTTGATACCAGAGGCTAGGAACCAGAGGAAACAGAAAATGGCGGTCATCAGCAGGAAGGTCTGCACAGACTGCTGACCCAAGGCCATGCTCATACCTCGACCCAGGAACAGAGGCACGGTGGTGCCCAGTACTGCCGAAAGCACAAAAATTAACAATAAAATAAATGTTAAAAATTTTGAAACCCTAAATAGATTACGCGTTGCCATCTTAACAACATCAATAATTTTCATACTTCTTCCACAAACTATCCAAAAGGTACAGGAGAATCGGACGCTGAGCATCCAACCGCATAATTAACTTTTCCGCATTTTTCTACAAGCAGTGTTAGAATGACATGAATTCCCTCAAACAGAGAAATGTCTCTGGATTCATAAGCTATACCGGATTGAAGTGATTTAGGATGAATCAATTCATAGCTACTTCCGAACCTCCACGCATAAACTAGAGACTGTCTCTCACAAAATTCCATAAATGCTGACTTGAGCGCATGATAGATATTTATGTTAATTGCAGATCCACTGGAATCTAATATGTCAGAATGTCTATCAAGACCGAAGACATTTAAAGTTCACGAATCAGTTCATCAACCTCTGAGAAGATTTCATCTGCGCGCGACCTTATAACCCCGCCACCACATTTGGTACAAGCAACACAGTTGGCTGGCGATTGCGACATCGTTGGCGTATCGAGATCGTGGATTTCCTCTTCAGAAATCAGTTCTTCCAGGTACAACGGCATAGCCACTCCATTCACCAAATGGTGTTTATAATCACACATGTGATTATCGTTAACCATACTTGCTTGTTTTCCAAAATCAATACCCAACAGATATTTTTCAAAAACGGTTCTGGGGCTAGTAGCCCACGTCCGTGCCGCCCCCGGCAGGCTGAGAATCAGCAGAATAACCGCTGATGAAGCGAGCCGCCAGCCTCTTAGACTCCAGGGCAAGTAACTGCACATCGGCGGCTACCAGAATAAAGTCAGCACCAGCATCCAGGTAGTCCTGCGCTATCTGCGGGTCAAAAGCGTTCACGCCCACAGGCAGGCCGGCCGCCCGAGCCGTCCCGATTACCCGCTTCACCGCAGCCACCACGTCCGGGTGATTCTGCTGGCCCAACAGCCCCATAGAGGCCGCCAAATCAGAAGGCCCCACAAAGACCCCGGCTAGGCCCTCCACCGCACAAATCTCTGCCGCGTTCTCAACAGCGGTAGCAGACTCAATCTGCACACAAAGCGAAATGTACTTCTCAGCCTCGGTCAGGTAGCCAGCTACCCCACCCCAGCGGGCCGACCGGGACAGGGCAGAACCCACCCCGCGCACACCGGCAGGCGGGTAGCGGGTGGCGGCCACCGCCAGTTCAGCGGCAGCCGCATCATCGACCATAGGGATCAGCAGGTTTTGGGCACCAGCGTCCAAGAACTGCTTGATAGCAACCACGTCCAGGGAGGGCAGGCGCGCCACACTCTGCACCGGGTAGGCCGCCGCCACCTGCAAAAGCTCTTGGACGGTCTCTAGGCTCACAACCCCGTGTTCGGCGTCCACCAGGAGCCAGTCCATGCCCGAACCGGCGCAAATCTCGGCGGCCACCGGCGACCCGGAACAGACCCACATGCCGACCGCTGGGCGGCCCAAGTCCCGCAGGGTCTGAGCAAAAGGCGGGTTTAGATGAAGCGACATGTGATTGCCCCCAAATCCCCGTAGTCGGCGTGCACGGTATCGCCGGGGTGCACCCACATGGGCTTGGTGAAGGAGCCTGCCAGAATTATCTCACCGGCCTTCAAACTGTCCCCGTGGGCGGCCAGCTTATTGGCTAACCAGGCAACCCCATTGGCCGGGTGGTTGAGTACGGCGGCTGCTACCCCGGTGTCCTCAATCTGCTCGTTGCGGTAGAGCAAAGCCGAAATCCAGCGCAAATCAACGGAGGCCGGGTCTACCGGGTTGCCTCCGTAGACCATGGCACCCAGGGCCGCGTTATCACTGATGGTATCTACAATGGTGCGGCCCTCCATCTCAATGCGAGAGCTCAAGATCTCTAGGGCAGGAACCACGTACTCGGTGGCACGCAGAACGTCAAAGATGGTGGCGTGGGGGCCGGCCAGGTCTTCTTTGAGGACGAAGGCCAGCTCCACCTCAATCCGCACATTGGAATACTGGGCGTGCTCAATAACCGACCCATTCTCATAAACCTGGTCGGCGAAGATAACACCGTAGTCCGGTTCGGTAATGCCGGTGGCCTCCTGCATGACCTTGGAGGTCAACCCAATTTTGCGGCCCACCAGCCTACGACCGGCGGCTTCACCGCGAGCGCGCCACATCTGTTGCACCGCGTAGGAATCTTCCACGGTCATCTCGGGGTAGCTGGCGGTCAGGCGCGGGATCATGGTGCGGTTCTTTTCGGCCTGGGCCAGGTCATCGGCAATCTGTGTGAGTTGTTCTTCAGTGAGCATAGCTAGCTTTCAATACTGCGGGAGGTGCTTGAGGGATATGCTCACCGCCGACTGGCTGGGTCTGGCGTGAATTGGGACGAGCGCTCCGCGCGAGTCCCAAGAGGCTTAGTTGGCTAGAGCATATCCCTCAAGCACCGAACTTATTGTATTTTCGGTCTTTAGAGCTGGTGGCCCAGCTTGTATTCACCCTTCTTCCAGTCAGGCATGGATTCCTCACCCTCATCTGAGCGGGTGTAAGAGAAGCCGTCTGCGCCGATGGTTTGTTCCAGTTCAGAATCATCGGTGCGTTCTACCAGGGGCACCAGGTTGCCGTCCAAGTCGAGGACGCGGGAGGCATCGGTGTACCAGGAGGGCACGACCGGGGTGCCCCACCAGTCACGGCGCTGGTTATCGTGGACGTCCCAGGTCACGCGGGGGTTGTCGGGGTCACCGGTGTAGTAGTCCTGGGTGTAAATCTCAACGCGGTGACCGTCCGGGTCGCGTAGGTAGAGGTAGTAGGCGTTGGAGACACCGTGGCGGCCGGGGCCGCGCTCAATGTGATCGGACAGGCGTAGGGCACCGAGCTTATCGCAGATGGCGATAATGTTGTGCTTCTCGTGGGTTGCGAAGGCCACATGGTGCATGCGGGGGCCGTCACCGCCGGTCATGGCGGTATCGTGCACGGTGGGTTTGCGGCGCATCCAGGCGGCGTAGGCAGTGCCGGCCTGGTCCTGAATGTCTTCGGTGACGCGGAAACCTAGATCTTCCATGTAGGAGATAGCCCGGGGCACATCCGGGGTGACCTGGTTGAAGTGGTCCAGGCGGACGAGGGCACCGGGGGTGTGCAGTTCGTAACGCCAGGCCAGGCGCTCGACGTGTTCCACATCGTAGAAGAACTCGTAGGGGAAGCCCAGGGGGTCAAGGACGCGTACAGAATCGCCCAGGCCTTTGACGAAGCCTTCTTTCTTCCTGCGGACCTCACAGCCGCGGGATTCATAGAACTTTTCGGCCTTATCCAGGTCCTCTGGGGTGCGGACCCGGTAGGAGAAAGCGGCAACAGCCGGGGTTTCTCCCTTGCGCAGGATCAGGTTGTGGTGGATGAACTCTTCTAGAGAGCGCAGGTAGATGGTGTTCTCGTCCTCTTCGGTGACGACAAGGCCCAGGACATCGACGTAGAAGTCGCGGGAGCGTTCTAGGTCGGTGACCACCAGCTCCATGGAGGCGCAGCGGACGATATCGGGGGCGTTCTCATCGGGTGTAATAACGGGGTAATCAACAAAATTGGGTGACATGGTTATGCTTTCTTTTCTTAGGCCCGGTGGCTTGGCATCCTCGCCAGGCTACCGGGCACCGGTGCTAACTGGCTTAGTTGGCTTTACCGAAGACGGGGTTGTGGACCTCGCCCAGGTTGATGTGTACGGCCTGCTGGTCGGTGTAGAAGTCGATGGAGCGGTAGCCACCCTCATGGCCCAGGCCGGAGGCCTTAACACCGCCGAAGGGGGTGCGTAGGTCGCGGACGTTGTTGGAGTTGAGCCAGACCATGCCTGCCTCTACTGCCTGGGAGAAGTTGTGGGCCCGCTGTAGGTTGGAGGTCCAGATGTAGGCGGCCAGGCCGTACTTGGTGTTGTTAGCCAGCTCTAGGGCTTCTTCATCAGTGTCGAAGGGGGTGATGGCAACGACGGGGCCGAAGATTTCTTCTTGGAAGATGCGGGCATCGGGGGCTACGTCGGCAAAGACGGTAGGCTCCACAAAGTTGCCTTGATCAAACCCTTCGGGGCGGGAGCCACCGGCGACCAGGCGGCCTTCACTCTTGCCGATCTCGATGTAGGACATGACCTTCTCGTAGTGTTCGGGGTGGACCAGGGCACCGACTTCGGTGGCCGGATCTGAGGGTAGGCCTACTTTGACGCGCTTGGCCTGGGCGGCGTAGCGTTCCACGAACTCATGGTAGATACTGCGCTGGACCAGGATGCGGGAGCCTGCGGTGCAGCGCTCGCCGTTGAGGGAGAAAACCCCGAAGATGGTGGCGTTAATGGCGGTCTCTAGGTCAGCGTCCTCAAAGACAACGGCCGGTGACTTACCGCCCAGCTCCATAGACAGGCCCTTGAGGTAGGGGGCGGCATTGGCGAAGATGATCTGGCCGGTCTTGGATTCGCCGGTGAATGAGATCAGGGGAACGTCCGGGTGTTTAACCAGGGCGTCTCCGGCGCTTTCACCGAAGCCGTTGACCAGGTTGAAGACACCTGCCGGCAGGCCGGCTTCCTCAAAGATTCCTGCCCAGAGGGAGGCTGAGAGGGGGGTAAATTCGGCGGGTTTGAGGACCACGCAGTTACCGGTGGCCAGGGCGGGGGCTAGCTTCCAGGATTCCAGCATGAAGGGGGTGTTCCAGGGGGTGATCAGGCCGGCGACACCGATGGGCTTGCGGTTGACGTAGTTGATCTGGCGGCCCGGCACTTTGAAGGAGTCGTCGGTTTGGGCCACGATCAGGTCGGCGAAGAAACGGAAGTTCTCGGCGGCACGGCGAGCCTGGCCCTTGGCCTGGGTGATGGGTAGGCCGGAGTCGAAGGACTCCATCTGGGCTAGGGTTTCTTCACGGGATTCCACAATGTCAGCGATTTTCATGAGCACCCGGGCGCGCTCGCGTGGCAGCATGGTGGGCCAGGGGCCGCTGGTGAAGGCTTGGCGGGCGGCAGCTACGGCGGCCTCGATGTCCTCTTTCTTACCGCTGGCGGCCTGGATATAGGGCTGGTTGGTCACGGGGTTGAGTACGTCGAAGGTTTCGCCGTCTAGGGAGTCAACGAACTGACCGTTGATGTAGTGCTGGATTCGGTCGGGTAGACCTGCGGGGAGGGTGGTGTTGGGTGTGCTCACGGGCTAACTCCTTGGTGGTGTTGAATCTGAAGAATGAAAAATTTTTAGTGGGTGCTCTTGAGGTAGCTGGAGAGGGTCGCTTGACGGTGCTGGCGGGCAACGGCCTCAATCTCTTGTTCCTTGGCCCCGGATTCGATGAGGCTCAGCATGCGATTGTGCTCGCTGACAGACTCCTGGGCTCTAGCGGGTACAAAAGAGAAGGTTGATTCTCTCAGATGGCTGAGGCGGTCCCACTCAATGGCAACTAGCTCGAGGAGCCTGTCGTTGGGGCAGGCTGAGCAAAGGATCTGGTGGAAGCGGTAGTTGAGTTCGGTAAAGGCTTTGGGGTCAAAGTCTTCAAGGAGGGCCTCCATCTGGGTGTTCAGTTCCCGTGCCTGTTCGAGTTTCTGGGCACTCAGGTGGGGTGCTGAGTGGGCTGTAGCCCGCCCCTCTAAGAGGCCCAGCACCTGCATACTGTGGGTGTAGGCGGACTGGTCAACCATGGCAACCCGGGCACCTACGTTCCGCTCGAAGGTGGCTAGGCCTTCGGCTTCAAGGCGACGGATAGCTTCACGCACCGGGACCACTGACATCTCTAATTCAGCGGCCAGACTCGAGAGGGTGAGCCTGTGGCCCGGGGCGAACTCTTGGCCGACTATTTTCTCTCGGATCCACTGGTAGGCGCTCTCCGCTTTGGACAGCCTAGCCCTTCTCTGGTGGCTCACAGGGCTATTCGCTTCCCTGCTGGGACTGGACGAAGGCCTGGTAGGCTTCCTTCCACTGTCCGGTGGGCGGGAAGAGCCCATCCACGGGGTTGCCTTGGGCTACGCGCTGGGCTACCCAGGCGTCTTCTTCTTCCTTAGCCTGGGCGGCGGCGGCTACCTCATCGACCAGATCTAGGGGGATCACGATAACCCCGTCATCATCACCTACGATGACGTCTCCCGGTAAGACGGTGGCGTTTCCGCAGGCTATGGCAACATCTGATTCCCAGGGGACGTGGCGGCGGCCCAGGACAGCCGGGTGGGGGCCCTGACTAAAGACGGGCAGGCCGATCCTTTGGACTTCTGCGTAGTCGCGTACACCGCCGTCTGTCACAACACCGGCAGCTCCCCGGTGCTGGGCCCGCAGGGCTAGGATGTCGCCCAGGGTGCCTGACTGGGAGCTTCCCCGTGCCTCAATGACGATGACTTCCCCGGCTTGGACACTGTCAAAACAGCGTTTCTGAGCGTTGTAGCCGCCACCGTGGCTCTTGAAGAGGTCCTCACGGTTAGGGACAAAGCGCAGGGTTTTGGCGGTACCTACCAGCTTGGTTCCGGGGGTCTGGGGGTAGACCCCTTCAATCACAACGTTGTTGAGGCCGCGGGCTCGGAGCTGGGCCGAGAGGCCAGCGGTGGGTAGCTCCTGGAGCAGGGCGCGGGTTTCCTGGCTGAGGGCCGGCTTCTCTGGTAGGCCTGCTTCCTGGCGGGAGCCCCAGGCTTCTTCAACCTGGGTTTCGGTGGTGGCAGGCAGGTTGCCCAGATCCGGGTCAAAGTTCCCCTCCCCTTCGATAACGCGGGTGGAGAGCTTGCCGCTGGTGGGGGAACCGGGGGCAGTGGGGGCATCTACCTCCACCTCGACTAGGTCGCCGGGAACCAGCACCGAGGAACCTGCCGGGGTGCCGGTGAGAATAATGTCGCCGGGCTCTAGGGTCATATGCTGGGATAGGTCTGCCACGAACTGGGCCAGGGGGAAGATTAGGTCTTGGTCGGTGGTTCCGCTTTCCTGGCGGAGTTGGCCGTTGACCCAGGTGCGCACACGCAGCTGGTCAGGTTGGACGGTAGAAGCATCAATGTAGTTAGGCCCTACCGGTGTGTAACCGTCACGGCCTTTGGAGCGCACGTTGGAGCCCTTATCGGCGGCCCGGTAGTCGTAGATTCCTAGGTCGTTAGCTGCGGTGATATGGGAGATGTGGTCCCAGGCCTGGCTCTGGCTGACCCAGCGGGCTTCCTTTCCTACAATCAGGGCGATTTCGCCCTCGAAAGCCAGTAAGTCGGTGCCTTGGGGGCGGGCTACTTCACCTGATCCGGTCAGGGAGCTGGTGGGTTTGAAGAAGTAGGAGGGGGTGGAGGGCCGGCGGCCTCGCTGGGCGGCTCGGGATTCGTAGGCCAGGTGCACAGCGATGATCTTGCCGGGGGCTGCGGGTAGGGGTGTGGGCTGATCTGCCATAGAGTCTCCTCCTCGAGCTCTGGTATTTCACCGAAAATCGTATATTATTTTCACACATTAGCAAGTAATCAGCGTCACAACAAGGGGGAGGGTAGCTAGCCTTCAAGCAGGCAAGCTAGTCCCCTCCACACAACAAAGCAAAAGCCTCGGCGCTTCTGTTCTTGAAAGGAAAAATGATGAAGGAGCCATACCTCATCGGAGTCTATGCAGCCGATGCTGGAATCAAAGGAGAATTATCCTACATCCTAAGGAAAGTCAGCGGGCGCCAAGGTTGCGCCCTCTGCGACATCACCCACGGCTACAATCCCCTGGGCAAGAAAGAGTGGAAAGAAGCCTGCCAGACCCTACCACTGCCCCTGAGAACCCTGCACCTCAACCAAGGCACCCCCCAGCTCAAAACCCTGATACCAGATGAGCAGGCACCCGCTATCGCCTACATCTGCGGGGAAGAGTCCCGTATTTTAGTTACCTCCCAGGAACTCCAGGGCTGCAACAAGAGCCCCCAGGCCCTCCTTGAACTCATCAAAAAGAAACTTTCTGGCCTACACCCCACGGAATAGGCCCTTAGAAAGGCCCTGTAAAAGTTTAGTCACCAGAGCCTAGAAGGCCGTTCCTGGATCAGGGTAGGCCAGCACAGCCAGTAAGGGCAGCTCCCTCGGGCCTGAGCCAGCACTCCCTCAGCAAAAAGAGCACCTATCCCTTGTTGCCCGGTCTGGTATCGTATATGATTCAAATTAGTTACCGACATCACACCCCTGGGGGCTTGGGTCTTCCAACACACCCAAACTAAGGCGTACAAGGACGTACCCCAACACACCGTAAGGAGCAGTATGCACTTCCACCACAACGGTTATATTTCCCGCGATCCGCGCATCCAAGAAGCTGCTGACTACGGCATCGACCGCCCCAGCGACCTGCCAGAAACAATGGATGTGCTCATCGTCGGCTCAGGCCCTGCCGGCATGATCGCCGCAGCCCAACTCTCCCAATTCCCCACCGTCAATACCCGCATCATCGAACGCCGTGAGGGCCGCCTAGAACTCGGGCAAGCTGACGGCATCCAGGCCCGCTCGGTCGAAACCTTCCAGGCCTTCCGTTTTGCCGAAGAGGTCATCCGGGAGGCCTACCACATCACCGAAATGAGCTTCTGGAAGCCCGACCCCCAAAACCCCCAAAACATTATTCGCGGTGCCCGCCCCGTCGATGACCCCCACGACATCAGCGAATTCCCCCACCTAATCGTCAATCAGGCCAGGGTGCTGGACTACTTCGCAGAATACGCCCGCAACTCCCCCGGCAGAATCACCCCCGACTACGGCATTGAATTTCTGGGGCTGAGCACCGACGAAAGCCAGGAATACCCCCTAGAAGTCCGCCTGTGCCACAGCGCTGGCCCCCAGCAGGGGCAGGAGTTTAGCGTGCGCACCAAATACATCATCGGCTGCGATGGAGCCCGCTCAGCTGTGCGCAAGGCCATCGGCCGCAAGCTGACCGGGGACGCCGCCAACCACGCCTGGGGCGTCATGGACGTCATCGTCAATACTGACTTTCCCGATTGGCGCATGAAGTGCGCTATCAGCTCAGCCCAGGGATCTATTCTGCATATCCCCCGAGAGGGTGGGCACCTGGCCCGGGTCTATGTAGACCTTGGCGAAGTCCCAGCAGATGATAACCACGCTGTACGTTCCACCCCCATCGAAGAGATCATTGACCGCGCCAACGCCATCTACCACCCCTATAGCATCGACGTTAAAGAGGTTGCCTGGCACTCGGTCTACGAAGTAGGCCACCGGCTGACAGATCACTTCGATGACCGCAGCACAGAAGAAACCCACCCGCGGGTTTTCATCACCGGTGATGCCTGCCACACCCACTCCGCCAAAGCAGGCCAGGGCATGAACGTCTCCATGCAAGATGGCTTTAACATCGCCTGGAAGCTGGGGCATGTCCTCAGCGGCCGGGCCCCCCAAGCCCTGCTCGAAACCTACTCGGAAGAACGCCAGGAAGTAGCCCAGGACCTGATCAACTTTGACAAAGAGTGGTCAACCCTCATGGCCACCAAACCCGAAGACCTCCCCAGCCCCGAATACCTCGAAGAGTTCTACGTCAAGACAGCCGAGTTCCCGGCCGGCTTTATGACCTGCTATAAGCCCTCTTTACTGACCGGTGGCACCGAGCACCAGCACCTGGCTGAAGGCTTCCCGGTGGGTAAGCGTTTCCGCTCGGCCCGGGTCAATCGGCGGGAGAATTCCTACCCCCGGCACCTGGGCCACGAGGCCACTGCCGACGGTCGTTACCGGCTCTACGTCTTTGCAGATGCAGCCCACCCCGCCGCAGAAGATTCTGCGGTACGAACCCTGAGCAACTTCCTCGTTTCGGACCCCCAATCACCTTTCGTGAAGTTCCGGGCCCAGGGCCAAGACTTTGACGCGCTCATTGAGCCCCTGGTGATTTACCAACAGGTCCACACCGAGTTTGAGGTCACCGATGTACCAGCAGCCTTCCGCCCGCTAGTTGGCCAGCACCAGGTGGAATACTGGGAGAACATCTACTGCCGCCTGCCAGAAGAAGATATCTTTGAGCAACGCGCTATTAGCCGCGATGGTGCTGTCATCATCGTGCGCCCCGACCAGTACGTGGCCGCAGTGCTACCCCTCAATGACCTGCAGGGCATCAGCGACTACTTCAACGGAGTCTTCCAGTAAGACTACTCACAGATGGGAGGCCCCCAGTGCCCCAGAACCTTCAGCAGACCCGACCGGGCATAGGAACCACGGCCCTGGTCTTCATGATTATTGCGGCCTCGGCACCACTGACCGTGCTAGCCGGTGGAGTCCCCACCAACTTTGCTGTTGCAGGGATTCTGGGGGTGCCCCTGGGCTATCTAGCCATCGGGCTCATCATCTTGCTCTTCACCGTAGGCTACGTGGCCATGAGCCGCTCTATTTCCAACGCGGGGGCCTTCTACGCCTACATCACCGAAGGGCTGGGTAACCGCCAGGGAATCGCCGCTGCCATCTTGGCGCTGGTCTCCTATAACCTCATGCAGTGCGGCCTCTACGGGCTCTTTGGCTTCTCCCTGGCCGCCTTTCTCAGCACCCTCTTTGGCATCCACATCTCCTGGTGGGTCGCGGCCCTGCTGGGCTGGGTATGTGTAGGTTTGCTCGGAGTTGCCAGCATTGACCTGTCAGCAAAAATCCTGGGACTATTGGTAGCCCTCGAGTTCCTGGTAGTTATCATCGTCAGCGCCCTCGCCCTCACAGAGCCACCCGAGGGGATCTCTAGCCAGACCATCGAGCCACAGGATTTTTTCACCACCGGCATCGGAGTTCTCTTAGCCTTTAGCATTGCCGCTTTTATGGGCTTTGAATCCGGTGCTATCTATTCAGAAGAGGTCAAAGACCGCAAACGAACTGTTGCTAGAGCAACCTACATTGCAGTGACCCTCATTGCCCTCTTCTACGCTGGCACGGCATGGGCTTTTGCCATGGGAGTGGGGCCAAGCGCCATCATCGCTCAGGCTCAGGAATACGGGCCAGATCTGGTTTTTGTCTGGCTGGCTGAACGCTCACCCGCCCTGGCACACACCGCTAACGCTCTCTTCATCACCAGTCTTTTTGCCGCCCTGCTGGCCTTCCATAATGCTGCTGCCCGCTATTTCTTCTCCCTGGGCAGGTCACGCGTGCTGCCAGGCCTACTAGGGCGGGCGAGCACATCAGGTTCCCCTCTCTACGGGTCAGCTCTACAGACCGTCCTAGCCCTACTGGTCCTGCTGATCTTTGCCGTCCTGGGCCAAAACTCTGAGCACGGGGAGCTCTACCCGGTACTGACCCTCTTTACCTGGTTCACCAACGCGGCAGCCTTTGGGCTGGTCTTTCTACTGACCATCACCTCAGTAGCAGTCATCTGCTGGTTCGCCCACAATCCAGCCGACCATTCCCTCTGGGTGCGCCTCATAGCCCCCGGAGTCTCGGCGCTGGCCCTTGCGGTAGTTGCCTTCCTCATTCTCTGGAACTTTGACATCATGATCGGCTCCCAAGACGGCTCCCCCCTGGTCTATGTCATGCCAGCAGTCATCATGGGCTCCGGGGTACTGGGTTTGGCCTGGGGCCACTACCTCAAACACCGCAGGCCCGATGTCTACCAGGCCATCCGCCACCTTGACCATCAGGAATCAACAGACCCCGGTAGCCAGCCCTCATGAGGCTCAGGCTACTGAGGTGCCACAGAAAGAAGGTCCCCACCATGACCACACAAAAAGTAGCAGTAATTGGAGCTGGCTTCGCCGGCCTAGTGACCGCCCGAGAACTTCAAACCCTGGGCTACCAGGTAGAAGTTTTTGAAGCCCGGAACCGCATCGGGGGCAGAGCCTGGACGGAAAACCGCATGGGTCAAGACCTGGAACTAGGTGCCACCTGGGTCCACTGGATGCAACCCCATATTTGGGCTGAGATTACCCGCTACCAGCAGACCATCTACCCCAGCCCCTCAGACTGTGATGCCTACTGGGTCAGCCAGGGGCAGGTCATTTCAGGTACTGAAAGTCAGATGGATGCCCGCCTTGCTAGGCCACAGGCAAAAATCTTTGAAGGTTCTCGTGACTTCTTCCCCAACCCCCAAGACCCCCTGGCCATCCTGAGGCCCGATTCAAAGGCCTCAGAGCAGTTGCAAGAAGCCTTCCTCAAGGCGGATCAAGACAGTGTTCTTGACCCTCTCGAAGAGGGAGATTTCAGCCAGGAAGAGAAGGATCTGTGTAACGCCTACTGGTCTGCTGGTTACATCGGCAACCCCCACCAGGGGTCATCACTGATGGCTAAGCAGTGGGCGGCTCTGAGCGACCACCGTCTCTCGCTCATGGATGAACAGACCCTCCGTTTTAAACTGACCAATGGTATGCAAGGTATCTACCAGGCTATTGCTCAAGACCTCACCTGCCCTATCCATTTAGAGACCCCGGTCAAAAAGGTGGAGCATAGCGACCAGCAGGTGCGCTTAACCCTAGAAGATGGCCGGCTGGTCGAGGCAGATGCCGTCGTAGTTACCGTCCCGCTGGGGGCGCTAGGCAACCTGACTTTTTCACCTGAGCTACCGGATAAAATTCCTTCTCTGATCCAGCAGAAGTGGAACTCCACCGGTTGCAAGATTTGGATTAAAATCAAGGGCCATCATAAGATTCTGGGCTACGCCCCTAGCCCCGCAAAGATTAATGTCTTCCGCAGCGAGTTCTTTCTGGACGACGGTACCACCATTTGCGTAGGTTTTGGCTCCGATCACAGCCAGGTAGACCTCAACAGCCTTGAGGATGCCCAAGAAATCCTCAACCAGTGGCGCCCCGACCTTGAAGCCATCGACTGCACTGGTCATGACTGGGTCGATGACCCCTGGAGCGGACAAGCCTGGGCCACCTTGAAGAAGGGGCAATTTACCGATGGCTGGCACCATTTCGAACAGGATATGGGCCGCATCTACTTTGCTGGGTCCGACTATGCTCGCGGCTGGCGAGGTGTGGTAGTAGACGGAGCCATTGAAACCGCCTACCGCACCAGCCGTAAGGTAGCCCACGATCTAGGTTCTGCCGCTCAGGAATCCTAGGATCTAGCGCCAGCTGAAAATATGCACTTAGTGCCCTCCACTAGCGACTGGCCCTATCTGCCTCTGACCGGCAGGTAGGGCTAGTTCTTTTTGTTGGCCTCGTCGATACGCTGGGCCAGGCGTTCTTTTTCCTCAGCTTCTCGGCGTTTGGCTTCGGCTTCACGGCGGGCGCGTGCCTCGGCGTAGAGCTTGGCGGAGGAACGGTTAACACCGGTACCTTGGCCCAAGGAGGGGTCATTGGGTTTTTCCACCAAGATAAGGGTGGCGCACATGACCAGGGTGACCACAAAAACAGCACCGCCGATGGTCAGCGCCAAAACGAACTGAGGCCGGTTGGCCGTACCGCCGGTAGCAAAAATAAAGGTGCAGGCAAAGGCAACAGCTGCTAGTACCGCCGCGATAATGAGCGGGCCGGTCACCTGCGCCTTAAACCCTGACCGGGTTGGTTCACTCTTCTGAGCCACAGACTTCTTCCTCCTGAATTGGTAGTCCCACCAGTCTACGGGGTGGCCAAGGGTTTTATGCGCCCCGCCACCGCTAGGGTCACAGGTAGCCCTGCTAGGGCTCCTGGGGTTTGTTTGCCTGAGCGCGCAGAGTAAGCGCCCCGATCAGCACAAAAACACCTGCTAGCAGGGCACCGCCACCGGCGGTTCCCATAATGGCCTTGTCTCCGATCTCTGAGACCACCGGTAGGGCGGCCGCAGACAGAGTGATGATCAGGCCTTCCAGCTGCCAGTCACGGGCGGCAGGGTTCCACTCTTGAGAGCGCATACCGGCTAGAACTTTAAGAACACCGGTCAGGCCAAGAACCAGGGCCCCTATGAGGGTGAGCCAGAACTCCCCGCGCGGCGCCAGAAGCATCAGAGCGCCACCGGCGGCTTGAACTAAGGCTATTGAAGTAAACCCCTGAGCAGAAACCCTGTCCCCGGCAGGAGCAAGCGCACGCGCCGTCAGGTAGGAGGCTCCCGCATAGCCCAGCAGGTAGAGCGCCAGCATTATAGTAATGACCGTCAGGGTCGGGGCCTGCCAAAAAACGGTAACCAGCCCAAAGGCCAGGAAGACCAGGGCCTGAACCAGGGTAGGGCTTGCAAGTGCCCCGGCCAGTAGCCGGTCGGTGGGGTGGAGCTCAGATTTGTTCTTAGGTTCCTCAATCACCCTCTTAGTCTACCGCCCTCCCTCGACCCTGTGGCCTGGAAGATAGCACAGGCTTAGCTACGAAGATATTCCCACCCAGGGGATGAGTAGCTCTCTGGGGCTGAGCAGAAGGGCCGACAGGCCAGGGTAAATCTCTGAAGACATCAACAGGCTCTCTTAGACTGAAGGGCGCATCAAGATAAAACGCAGGCGCTCTAGAGCAAGAGCAAGGTCCTGGTCCTTAAGGGCACCAAACCCTAAAACTAGCCCTTGCGAGTGCTCTAACCCCAGGGGAGAGCCAGGGGACAGCTCACTTTCCTGGGACCAGTAGTCGCTCAGAGGGGCCAAAACTACCCCCACCTCACGGGCTCGCTCCAAGGCACAGGTCTCAGTGAGCCCTCCCTGCCCCGGCAGGATCAGCATGGCGTGCAAACCACCTTCCATCAGAACCAACTTCACTCCGGGAATCTGCCCCAGAGCCTCACGAACGAGCTCCCGCCTCCGTCGGTAGACCCTACTCATCCGGGCAGTATGGCTTCGCAGCCCGCCCCGGGCCAGAAAATGAGCTAGAGCATCTTGAACCAGGCAGGGCACGGGGTTACCCAGAGTATCCCGAAGATCCAGTAATTCTTGAGCTAGCTGCGGGGGTGCTAGAAGGTAACCCAGCTTAAGACCGGGAGCTAGCAACTTAGAAAAAGAACCTAGGGTAAGGACTCGACCCTGCTGGCTCTGCCTACCAGAAACTAGTTGGGAAGATAGCAGGGGGGAACGGTCAAGAGCGGCCAGGGTGGGCAGAGGGTCACCTCGGTAGCGCAGTTCAGAATCATAATCGTCCTCCACGAGGAGCACTTGCTGCTCCGCAGACCAGGCAAGTAAATCCAGACGACGGCTCACCGGCATGGAGGTGCCCAAGGGGTACTGGTGGTTAGGTGCCAGCAAGACTAGATCCGGGCGATCTTTACCGACAGGTAAGCAGTCCGGAATCAGACCGCAGGAATCAACCGGTATAGGGATGATCTGGTGCCCAAAGGTTTGGGGGATTTTACGCAAGTTAGGGTAACCGGGATTTTCTACTGCCACCCTCAAGGGGCGCTTACGCTGCCGAGCACGCAGAGCCGTAAGAAGCAGGCGAAAACCCTCCCTGGCACCAGCGGTGATCAGTAGCTCCTCTGGGTCCCTGTAGGTGGCCCGTATGAGCCTCAGATGCTCTGCCAACTCTGAGCGTAGGGCTAGCGACCCAGCCGGGGGGTGGCTGCTCAGAGGGGCTGCCACGGCGGTTCGCCAGGCCGCTCGCCAGCTGGCGCTGGCCAGCAGGGAGGTATCGGGTTGACCGGGCCTCAGGTCAAAAAAGTTGCCCTGAGGGGGGCTTGTTTCTGGCTGCTGGACTTGGACGCTAGCTGGCCCTGGGATGAGGTATTCTTGGCCGGCGCCGGAGGGTTGAGCAGGATCTTGGGGCCAGTGAGCCAGTAGTGTGCGTGAGACCCGCGTTCCGCCACGATTACTTGACAGGTACCCCTCACCGGTCAGCTGTTCATAGGCAAAGACCACTGTGCCCCGTGAAACCTCTAACTGGTGGGCTAGCGTCCTGCTAGATGGCAGGTGGTCACCGGCCCTGAGACGGCCAGAGACAATCAGCGCGCGGATCTGCTCAGCGATCTGGGTGTGTAAGGAGAGCCCTGTGCCCCTGCTCAGGCTAAGGGGGAGGTATTTATCCCCTGAGTATTGAGCCACGTGCCCCCCCTTCTGCTCTTCCCTTCTCTAGTGTATCGGCAGATAGGAACCCTAGGATATAGCCTCTCAGCGAACCTGGAATAGGTGCTAAAGGGTCAGAAGATGACACTTCCTGGGCTCCTTCCCCCTGGGCCCAGTGAGGTGCTGGGGGTCTCGTAAGGGGCCTGCCCTTATTCCCAGGCTGCGGATACGAACTCGGAAGGATTCTGAGCACCCAGCCCTATTTGCTATATCTGTAAATATGGCTCCTATTAGGCATTACAGATGCAAAGAATAATTTATTATTTGTTGCCAACATCTCACCGAGAGATGCCTATCTCCATCACCCGAACCAGAAGGAGCTGATAGCATGGGCCAAACACCTTAAACTATCCTAAATATCTCTAAGCAGGTAAAGATGTCCTCCCCCACCCCTCATGTTAGCCGCCGGGCCTTGGCCTGGTCCGCACCCATGGTCCTAGCATCCGCCAGCATCCCGGCCTATGCCGCTTCTACCCGCGAGAAGCAGCCCGCTGTCAGCGGCAACGGTCACGCCTACCACAATTCAGATCAGGACGCTAACTACGACGGCAGTAAGCGCTACTGGCTGACTACCTTCGATGAGCGAAATCCTTACAGCGTAGCTGTTTACTTCACCATTCCTACAGATATCATCACCAACGTAGCGGTGACTTACTGGCTACCAGAAGATAATCTGCAGTTCACTAGCGTAGAGTCCAATGGCTGGGCCACCCCTACCCGCGACTACACCCAGGGTAACGTGGTCACACGTCAAGGTATTACAGAATACGCTTATACCTCCTACTACCAGGGAAGTCTGGCAGCCAGGAAGGGCACCACGCCCTTCCCAAGCTACCTCTTTGTTGCAACCGGCCAAGATGATCGTGACTGGAGCACTTTGAGGGTTAAGTACCGTTATAAGTACACCGCCACCGTTAACGGCCAGGAAAGCATGAAATCACCAGATCAGTACTTCTACCGCCCCGAAGCCTAAAAAGTTCCCAGGTTTACAGGGAACCCCTCCCAGGCCAGGCACTCCAGTCTCACCCCCAGAGACTAAGTGCCTGGCCTGGAGTTTGAGAGGGGCAGAAAATCCAGGCCTGGGGTAAACCCAGGCCTTAAACTATCTGGTCTAAAAAGAATGTGTTTGTCTGGACCTTTCCTTAGACCAGATCTGGGCGCAGACTGGTCACCATGACTGAAAAAACAACCGAGACCGCAAACACCGGCTCACCCCTTGTTAAGCGCGGCCTGGCCGACATGCTCAAAGGCGGCGTCATCATGGACGTTGTCACCCCCGAACAGGCCAAAATCGCTGAAGATGCTGGCGCTGTTGCCGTCATGGCCCTTGAACGCGTGCCCGCCGACATTCGCGCCCAGGGCGGTGTTGCCCGCATGAGTGACCCCGATATGATTGAGGGCATTATCGATGCTGTCTCAATCCCCGTCATGGCTAAAGCCCGTATCGGGCACTTCGTCGAAGCCCAGATCCTAGAGCACCTCAAGGTCGATTACATTGACGAGTCTGAGGTGCTCTCCCCCGCCGACTACGTCAACCACATTGACAAACACACCTTTAAGGTTCCTTTTGTCTGTGGCGCCACCAACTTGGGCGAGGCACTGCGCCGCATCACCGAAGGTGCAGCCATGATCCGCTCCAAGGGTGAAGCAGGCACAGGGGATGTCTCCGAAGCCACCAAACACATTCGCACCATCAAGACCCAGATCGCTGAGCTTCAGGCTCTGCAGGCCACGTCCCCCGACTTGCTCTACGTCAAGGCCAAAGAACTGGCCGCACCCTACGAGCTGGTCCTTGAAGTAGCCCGCACCGGCAAGCTCCCCGTAGTCCTCTTTACTGCAGGCGGCGTTGCCACCCCAGCCGATGCTGCCATGATGATGCAACTAGGAGCAGACGGTGTCTTTGTGGGTTCGGGCATCTTCAAATCCGGCAAACCAGAAGCCCGCGCCAAGGCAATCGTGAAAGCCACCGCCTTTTACAATGACCCCGAGCAGGTTACCGCAGCCTCACGTGGCCTAGGTGAAGCCATGGTCGGCATCAACGTTGCCGACCTGCCCGCACCGCACCGCCTGGCAGAACGCGGCTGGTAAGCCTAAGGGGTGGGGTAACTACGCCCCACCCCTAGCATCTATTACTTTGCCGGGGTAGCGAAAGGGAATCCATGACTTTAACCGTTGGTGTTCTGGCCCTCCAGGGCGGAGTGGCCGAGCACGTCAAGCTCCTAGAGACGCTGGGGGTGAACACTCTGCTGGTCAAAAAACCGGAGGAACTGCAAAGGTGCGATGCCCTGGTACTACCCGGTGGGGAATCAACCACTATCGACAGGCTCACCCGTATCTTTGGCCTACGCCAACCCCTCATTGACGCTATCGGCGCTGGCCTGCCCACCCTGGGCACCTGCGCCGGGCTGATCCTTCTGGCCAAAGACCTTGAGGGCACAGCCGCTGACCAGCAAACCCTGGGTCTGCTCGATGTCACCGTTGCCCGTAATGCTTTTGGCTCCCAGATCGATTCGGCGGAAGCTGAGCTTGCCTGGTGCCAGCAAGAAACCCCGCTGAGGGCAGCCTTTATCCGTGCACCTGCGATTACACGAACAGGCCCCGAGGTAGAAGTCCTAGCCACCTACCGCAAGAAAATAGTAGGCGTCCAAGAGGGCAAACTACTGGGCATCTCCTTCCACCCCGAGCTGACCGGGGACACCACTGTCCACCGCCGTTTACTGGAACTTACCACCGCCTAGCCCTTACCGGGGCACTCCCCGGAATAAAAGGGTTGAGGTTCTAGGGGTGTCAAGAGTAGCTAAGGAAAGGGGAGGGATTTCATTCTGCAGGCCAACTCAGAGGGCTCAAGGCAGTCTAAACTAAAAGCATGAGCTTGCCAGACCCCACAATCTACCGCAGAGCCACCCCTCGCGCTGGCCTAGCGTCCCTCCCGAAGCTCCTACCGGGGCTAGTCCTAGCGGTGGGCCTAGCCCTAGTTGCCTACCTCCTGACCCTTATGCCCGGTCTCAAGCTGGTCAGCACCCTACTTCTGGCCATAGTTCTGGGAATAGCTGCCCGCAATATGGGCCTCTTACCCCAAACTGCTCAGGCTGGCTTGACCTTTGCCTCCAAGAGCCTGTTACGGCTGGGCGTTGTCCTCCTGGGTCTTCGTCTGTCTCTGCCAGATGTATTTTCACTGGGGTTCGGGGCCCTACTGACCATACTTCTGACAGTTGCAGGGACCTACCTGGTGGCTATCATCTTGAGGCGCTACCTTGCTTTGGCCCCCACTACCGCCCTTCTGACCGCCACCGGCACTGCAATCTGTGGCGCTTCGGCAATTGCCGGCATCTCGGCGGCCCTACCCCCAAAAGCCCAAGACCCAGACGATGAAACAGTGGATAACGCGGCCCTCACGGCCTTGGCTGTCATTACCCTCTGCGGCACTTTGACTATGTTTGCCTTACCGGCCCTGGTCGGTTTTTTGCCCCTTACACCTCTGCAGGCTGGGGTATGGTTAGGTGCTTCTATTCATGAGGTGGGGCAGGTAGTAGCGGCGGGGGGCTTTATTAGCCCAGAGGTGACCGATATTGCTACGGTAAGCAAGCTGGGCCGGGTAGTTCTTTTGGCCCCTATTGTGGCTCTGGTAGGTTATGGCCAGAGTAGGCAGGCCCAGAGGAAGACCTCGCAGGCTAAGAGTCACAGACCACCCCTACTGCCCCTCTTTGTGGTGGGGTTTATCGTGGCTATCGTGCTCAGGTCAGTGCTGGCGTGGAGCGGCTTGGATCAGCCCCTTGGCCCGCTCCTGGCTGGACTCAATACCTTCACCACTTTTATTTTGGCAGTAGCCATGGCCGCTCTGGGCACGGCAGTCAATCTCAAATCCACCCTCTCCGCTGGTGGTCCGGCTCTCCTCTTTGGCCTCATCCTCTCTGGGGCAACTGCCTCCATAGCCCTTGGGCTTACTCTCTGCTTGGTCTAACCCTCGGAATAGCCACCCGGTATCTACCCACCACTCACTCTCAGCTCTTGCACCGGCAGTTGGCCTGCAGCGAAGATGCAGGTATGACCCGGACTGGGGTGTGGCTGGTGGTCATAGCTTGAAGCGTCCCAAAGACTCCCTGGCACATTTGCGGGGACGTCTTTTCGCAGCAGAATTTCGGCTTGTGTTTTCCGGGCATTTTGCCTGCCCGCTACTACCGTCCCACAAACCGGGGGATGTGGGGCAAGCCGGAAAATTTTATTCCCCCCTCTTAGCCCCACAAATATTTCTGATAGGTCAGCTGGTCAAGGAGAATCTCTTGCTCTCACTTTCCACAGATACCAGCCTAGGCTTACCAGAAGCGTTACTAAACCAAAGGCATAACTAACCCAGAACTCCTGAGAAGCCCCCGACCAACCACCGGTTAAAAAGTTCACTCCGCTAAGAACCATCGCAAAAGGCAGGGGTATCAGTAATAAAACCATTACCGTTATAAGCAAAGACACTATTTTCTTCATGGCTTCCTGCAGCTCTCTTGAATGAACCTCACTAGCAATTTTCTTGATAAAAAAATTGTACCCACGAGAGATCACCCGGCACGGCTATGACCTGAGGTTTCTGGACCATGGCTGGTGTTCTTATCGCTTGTCGCGCTCTTCTTGAGCAACTGCACCATCTTGGCATTCCTTGCCTAAAGTAGTTGTGCAATTACTAGGCCCCAGCCGTCCACCAAACGCAAAAATTCTTTTATTCCACGCAGTTCAGCTTAAGAAGTCTCTAGAAGGTACCCAGACCGGTAGCCTCCTGAAAGCGATAAACCAGCTTGTGCAAGGCAGAGCGCAAGGCCCCAGGCTCCTCACGCCCTTCATAGGGCAGACTCAAGAGAGCTGGCCTGCCAGCAACCGGCTCATTCCTCCACATCAGTGACCAATAGGCAGTAAACTCCTGAGCCAAATGGGCATCGATAGGTGCCACCAACCTCAGGTCAGTCTCCAGGTTGTAATTACAAATATTTCGGCGGGTAAAATTACCCGATCCAGCCAGCAGCTCGAAGATACCGCCGCCCTCCCCCTTTCGGTAGGTCGCTAAGTACTTAGGGTGAAACTGCTCCCCACTGGTGGCATACCACCGCATCTGCACCCCAGCGCCTTGCAGTTCGCGGGCTACAGGCAGGGCCGGCAGCCCCGTCTTCTTACGCCCAAAAGCATCAAGGTTCAGATCAAGCAGGGCCTGCACCTGAACTCCGCGCTGAGCGGCAGCTTTGAGCTCCCGCACCACTGATCTCTCAGCCAGATAAAACATTCCCAGACAAATCTCTCCACCGGGCTCTACTGCTCGCACCATCTGGCAGGCTACCCGCCGGATAGCTCCTTCGGTGACCAGTTGAACTCTCACCGGCTCATGGTCTTCTGAGCTTTGGCCGCTCCTGTCGCGCAGGCCTTGGGTGAGCACCTGCTCGAACCTGTCAAAGACCTCACCCTGCCCACCCGAGAGGGTATAAATAGCGCGTTCACTGGCTAAAATATCGGCCAGAACGGGGCCCGTCACCAGCAAACCTAGGTTAGAGTTAGGGGCCGAAGCGTCATGGGGATTAGCTGAGCTGACAAGGGCCTCTCGCTCACTAAGCGCCAGCTTGCGGTGATTGGCTTTGAAATTGAAGAGACGAGCATAGGCGTTAGGGCTCACCCTAGGACGCCCAGGAGCCAAGACGTTAGGCAACCCTGCAGGAAGTTCGGGCAGACGGGCCAGGAAGGTGCGATAGAAAGCCGAGTAGATCGGGTTGGAGTCAGCCAGAGCATCTAGATCGGTCATCACCACCTGCACCCCAGCATCAGCTAGCTGCTCCAGGTGAGGTAGGGAGTAGCTACCGTAGAAAGTATTAATGGGGTCGGTAATAAAAATGATAGGCAGTTCAGGTGCCTGTGCCCGCTTGTTAACCAGGGCCCTAGTCACCCGCTCAGCAAGCCGCGGGTAGCCACCCTCTGGCCCACGGGTACGGTCGTAGTCAGAGTTGAAGAGGAAGAGGTCTAAGACCAGGAAGTCTTGGGCACGCTCGATCAGGCCCTCAAGGGCGGCAAAAATGGACTGCTCCGAAACAGTAGTGCCCTCTTGCTGGTAGGTCAGGTCAGCCAAAAGCTGGGTGTAACCCGAGGGATGACTCCGACCCTCCAAGCTGAGCCCTTTAGCTAAAGGTTTACGGGCTTGCCGGTAGCCGGTGAGAGCGGTAGTGACGCAAGCGCCTGCGACAAGGGTGGTGGTTGCGGTGAGGGCGTAGCGGGTGAATGTGCTCATAGTTCTAATCTACCGGGTCTCCGCTAGCAGGTAACCGGCCAGCCTGTTGGCTGAAACTCAAGGCGCACCAGCCAAGCTGGCTAGGGCTAACGTGAATTCCCGTGCGGGCGCTAACGAGCCAGGCAAGAAACAGGCTTGCCAGTACTCTACCTACCCAGCGAAAAGGAAGACTTCAGGGGCGGGCATTTGAGGTAGCGGTTGCAGTCTTGAGCACCCCTGGCTCACAGAAACTGTCCTATATCACACCCCAGCCCCTTGCCGATTTCCCTCACAGGCGTAAACTTTACATCTGTAAGAAAAATACTGTGGAGAGAAGCCCGTGACCCTAGACCCCCGCCCCGCCCGTAGTCGCACAGCCCTTGTCGAGGCCACCATCAAGGCTCTGAACACCCCAGAACCAGCAAGCCTTAATATCACCGACCTGGTCAAGGCCGCAGGAGTCAGCCGCCCCACCTTCTACCAATACTTCTCAGACATCAACACGCTCATTCACACTGCCGCGCTGGAAAAGCTAGATACCGCCCTCAACTCGCTCCCCGAGGCAGACCCCACCGACCCAAGCACCCTCATCACAAGCGCAGCTAGCACCAGCCTGCTCACCGCACTCCAAGCAGATGCAGTCTTCTTCCGCAATGTCTTAGACGCCTCCGGCAACTCATCTCTGGTCGAAGAGCTCGTTACCTTCCTGACCCATAGACTCCTGCTCCGAGGCTCTGCTACCGAACAACCCAAGACCACAAATAGGCCTCTCACCAGTGACTACGCCCAGTTTATCGCCGCCGGGGCCGCCTGGTTAACAGTGCGCTGGCTCAGAACAGACTTCACCGGCCCCAACACCGCCCAGGCCATGGGCCAGCGCCTGTCCACCATGATCCAAGCGGCTACCAGCTAACCCCCTTAGTTTTCCCCTCTCCCCAACCTTAAAAAGAAAGTAGGTGAACCCGGTGCCTTCAACACGAACCAAACACCCAGCCCTAAAGCGCACATCAGGCCCCATGAAATACCTGGTACTCCTGGCAGTTATTATTATTCCTTCCATCTACGCAGGTATTCTCACCTGGGCTAACTACGACCCCACCGGTACCATCGATGCCGTACCGGCTGCTATCGTCAATCAGGACAAGGCTGCCACCACACGCACAGGCCAAGAACTGACCCTCGGTGACGACCTCACCCAAGAACTACTTACTAAGGACAGCACCAGTAATTTTGACTGGTCAGTCATGGATGCTGACCAAGCACGGAGCGAGCTCGAAAACGGTCGGGTTCAGGCAGTTTTGACCATTCCAGCTGACTTCTCAGCCAACGTCTCATCCCTGTCCGAAAACTCTTCAGATGCAGCCCGCAAAGCCAAACTAGATATTGCCACCAACGACGGCTCTAACATCATCTCCGGCAATATCGCTAGCTCACTTGGGACAGCAGTTACCGACGCACTGGCCCATAAGGTATCCACAGAATACTTGAGCAAGATTTACGCGGGCTTCACCAATATCCACGACTCCCTGGGGGAAGCTTCCGACGGTGCCCAAAAACTGGCAGACGGCTCAAGCTCAGCAGCCCAAGGCAGTAAGGAGCTAGTCGTAGGGCTCACCGACCTAAAATCAGGAACAGACTCACTAGCCAGCGGGACCTCATCCCTAGCTCAGGGCGCCAGCAAGGTTGACCAAGGCGCGTCATCCCTCTCCCAAGGCGCATCATCCCTAGCTCAGGGCACCAGCAAGGTTGACCAAGGCGCGTCATCCCTCTCCCAAGGCGCATCATCCCTAGCTAACGGCGCCAGCAAGGTTGACCAAGGCGCCTCATCCCTCTCCCAAGGCGCATCATCCCTAGCTCAGGGCACCAGCAAGGTTGACCAAGGAGCATCCACCCTGGCGCAGGGCACCAGCCAGGTTAACGAGGGAGCATCATCCCTAGCCAAGGGTGCAGACCGGGTCAATGGTGGGGCATCTTCCCTGGCAACCGGTGCGGACCAGGTCAAGGCAGGGGCTTCTAGCCTCTCTAAGGGCCTGACCCAACTCAACGAGAGTGTAGCCACCCTACCCGAAAAACTTCCCGCCCTGACCGATGCCACCGGTTCACTTACAACAGGCGCATCCAACCTAGCTGCTGGGGCACAAGAGCTCAAAGAAGCTACTAATCAGGTGAGCTCTGGGGCTGAAGCGCTCTCCCAAGGAGCAGATAAAGCCCTGGGCGGGGCACAAGACCTGGCCACCGGAGCAACCAACCTAGCCGGCGCCACCGACGAGCTCACCACCGGAGCCACCACACTAGCTGCGGGCACCCAATCCCTACTAGATAATTGGGACAAGCTCACAGACGAACAGAAGCGAGCTGCCCTCCAAGAGCTCAACACCGGGGCCGGTAAACTCTCAGCAGGAACTAAGGCGCTGGATTCCGGGGCAAACACCCTAGCTGCGGGCACCCAGGCACTGGTCGGCGATGAAAACAGCGGGCTAACCAAACTAGCCGGTGGAGCAAATAGCTTAAAAACCGGAGCTAGCCAAACCGCTACCGGAGCCACCACCCTAGCAGAGGGTGCCAGCGCTCTTTCACAGGGTGCCCAGGAGCTAGATAGCTCAGTCGGAGCCCTCAGCAAAAATCTCGGAGCTCTAGCCGGTGCAGTATCCCAGGCTAATGACGGGGCAGCCGCACTGGCAGATGGCACCTCATCACTTGCTACCGGTGCCCATAACCTCCATGACGGGACCTCATCACTTGCTACCGGAGCCACCAGCTTGGCAGATGGCACCTCCTCCTTAGAGGCTGGCGCATCCACCCTGGCGCAAGGCACGTCCTCACTCAACCAGGGAGCCAACCAGCTCAAAGACGGCACCTTCACCCTGGCGCAAGGCACGTCCTCACTCAACCAGGGAGCCAACCAGCTCAACGACGGGGCCGCTGACCTTGATGCAGGGGCCGGTAAGGCCGTAGACGGAGCCAGCCAGCTTTCACAAGGTCTCGGAGAACTCAAGAAGGGAAGTTCTACCCTCTCCACCTCGCTCAGTGACGCGGTGGACAAGGTACCTAGCTATACTGACGGGCAAGCTGAGGATCTGAGCGCAGTGACCAGCGACCCCGTAGCCATTGACAAAACCCGCATCAACGAGGTCTCCACCTACGGACACGGCCTAGCCCCCTATTTCATGACTCTTGGTCTATGGGTAGGTGCCATTGCTTACTTCATGATGTACCCAGCTATCTCAGCTAAGTTCGCTCGACGTGGACATTCCGGCCTGGCAACCCTCCGAGGAGCCATGGTGCCGGTTATCATCATGGGTATCGTCCAGGGGTCAGTGATGACTATCATCATTCACAGCCTGGTAGATATTAAGACAGCTAACTTCTGGGGCCTGATGGGTTTTGCGGTGCTGACCTCCATCACCTTCCTGGCTATCAATCAGGCACTCATTGCCCTGCTCGATGCACCGGGTCGCTTTATCTCGCTCATGCTGACAGTTATTCAGATTGGCGCAGCAGGCGGCACCTACCCGATTGAAACAGCCCCGGGCTTCTTGCAGGCCCTGCACCCCTGGCTACCGCTCACCCACGCCCTGGAAGCCTTCCGCTCACTCATTGCTGGTGGTTCAATTGGAATCTCTACCGGCCTTGCCTGGCTGGCAGGCTGGTTCATCCTGGCTCTTAGCGGTACCGCAGCTAGCATCTGGATTCGCCACCGCCGGGAAGACCGCAGGGAAGCAGAACGTGCCCGCAAGAACGCCCCTGCACCGGAACTCGCGGGGGCTGCGGGCTAAGTCAATAGCACCCAACCTAAATACCCGGTGCCGCGCCCGGCCCAGCACCCTTAACGCCAGCCCCCCCCAAGCCAGCTGGCTGGCACGGCACCGGTTGAGAATCAGGTAGGAGTACGGGAACATGCTGGGGGAAATGCCACTTCCTAGTGACCTGCTCCTAACTGGCCGCTCAGCCGGTCCTGGAAGTCCTGGCTGGCAGGGTTCAAACCCTGAATCTGCACGGTTTTACCCAGTCGCTCATACTTGGCTGTAATACTGTCCAGGGCGCTTACCGTGGAGGCATCCCAAATGTGGGAGCCACTCAAATCAATGACCACGGTCTGCGGGTCCTGCGCGTACTGGAACTGGTAGTAGAGGTCATTCGAGGAGGCAAAAAACAGCGCCCCTTCCACCCGGTAGGTCACGGCCTCCACCCCGTCCAGGGGTGCCATCTGCCGGTCTACCGTCACCAGGTGAGAAACCCTGCGCGCAAAGAGAACCGTAGCGGTCAGCACGCCCAGCACCACACCGATTGCCAGGTTGTGGGTAGCCACTGTGGTAGCCACCGTCACCAGCATGACTACCAGCTCACTTTTGGGCATGATTCGCAGGGTACGCGGGGTGATGCTGTGCCAATCAAAGGTCGCAATCGAAACAAAAATCATGACAGCTACCAGTGCGGCCATAGGGATCAGCGCCACCACATCACCCAGCAGGAGCACCAGCGTCAGCAAGAAAACACCGGCCAGGAAAGTAGAAATACGGGTGCGGGCACCCGAGGCCTTGACGTTGATCATGGTCTGCCCAATCATGGCGCAGCCGCCCATACCGCCGGTCAAGCCCGTGACGATATTGGCTACACCTTGGGCCCAAGATTCGCGGGTCTTGTTGGAAGGGGTATCGGTAATATCGTCCACCAGCTTGGCTGTCATCAGCGACTCCAAGATACCCACGATAGCCATAGCCAGGGCGTAGGGGGCCATGATGCTGAAAGTTTCCACGTTGAGGGGAACCTGGGGGATAAAGAGCGTGGGCAGGGCCTGTGGCATCTCGCCCTTATCGCCCACAGTAGGCACCTTAATTCCACCTACTACGGTAATAGCGGTAATGAGAACGATAGCGACCAGGGGCGCAGGGACAGCCTGGGTGAGGCGGGGAAGCCCGAACACCAGCAGAAGACCCAGGGCAACCAGAGGATAAACCGCCCAGGGAACACCCAAAAGTTCGGGAACCTGAGACATGAAAATGAGGATAGCCAGGGCGTTCACAAAACCGACCATGACCTGCCGGGGAATAAAGCGCATGAGCTTAGCAATACCCGCCACAGCCAAAAGAACCTGGAAAAATCCGGCCAGGATAACGGTGGCAATAAAGTAGTCGGTGCCGTGACTGGCAACCAGCGGGGCGATCACCAGTGCGATAGCGCCAGTGGCTGCTGAAATCATGGCTGGTCGCCCGCCGAGCAGTGCAGTTGTGACTGCCATGGTGAAGGAGGCAAAAAGCCCTAGCCTGGGGTCTACCCCGGCAATGATAGAGAAAGCAATGGCTTCTGGGATGAGGGCTAGGGCAACGACAAGCCCGGCGAGGACTTCGGTTTTGAGTAGCTTGGGGGAAGTAAGGGTCTTTCGAACCGATTGCCGGTCGAGGGCAGAAAGTGCGGTGTCAGCCACGGGGCTCCTTGAGGTAGATTTAGCTAGTTCTAGCCTAGACCACAGACGGAAACCCGGCACCCGCCCCACTAAATACTGGGCTGGAGCTACCCCAGCAGGCAAGGTCTGGAACCTATCCTCAAGACCATTAAAAGATAGACCCCAAAACTTGTAGGATAGAGAGGTGCCAGCGCCCCCCCTACAGACCACATAAACGGGCCTGTGGCTATCAGCCTCACCGCCCGCCAGCAAAAAGAAAGAGCACCCTTGGGCTTCTTTGATAGCGTCCAGCCAGCACCTGCTACCCCTGCACCGCTCACAAGCACTCGACTGGGGCAAGCACTGCGGCGTCTTGAAATCCCCCACGAGCTTGAAGCGGACGGCACCCCCATCACCTACTACCCTGCCGGCTATCTGCTCTACCTGCTCACCCCTGACCGGCTGACGGTACGTACCACCTGGCGGCAGTCCTTACCCACCAGCTCCCTACCCCACCTGAGCATGTTTGCCCACCAATGGAACCAGCACCGCCCCTATCCCACTGCTTACCCGGCCATTCTGGGTGAGGACGGCCAGGACTTCGCGCTCCTGCCAGCGGACTTCACCCTGCCCGTCACCGCCGGGGCCACCGATGAGCAGATCGACCTCTACCTGCGTGAAGCTAGCCGCTCGGCCCAGGAGTTCCTGACCGAAGTAGAAGGCGCCTTTGCACCCATAACGGAAGGGGAATAAAAGCATGTCACAGCGCTTTAAAGTGGATTTGGGCGGCCTGGTTGAACTGCTCTCCAAAAACCTTTATTCAGGCCCGCAGGTCTACCTACGCGAGGCAATCCAGAACGGTGTCGATGCCATTACCGCCCGCCGCGAGACTGACCCCGATGCCCCCGCCCGGGTGCTTCTAGAACCCTGGGAAGAGGGCACAGGTATCACCATCACCGACACCGGGATTGGGCTGACCGCGGAACAGGCCGAAGAATTTTTAGCAACTATTGGGCGCACCTCCAAGCGTGACGACGTCTTTAACGAAGGCCGAGCCGAGTACCTAGGCCAGTTCGGTATTGGTTTACTGGCCTGCTTCTTGATTGCTGACACGGTTGATATCACGTCACGTTCTGCCACCGCTGGGCAGGCCCCGGTCCGCTGGCTGGGCCACGCCGACGGCACCTTTGAGGTTACCGAGCTAGCGCCGGAGCAGGCCCCCGAAGTGGGCACCCTTATCCGCCTGAAAGCCCGCCGCGATGCCGCCCACTGGGTTGCTCAAGAAACTGTGCTAACCCTGGCAACCGACTACGCCGACATGCTCCCCATCGACGTATCCGTGGTCGTCAAAGCTGGCTCCCGCCGCCTACCGCGCAGAATCTCCCACCCCCGCCCCCCGTGGGCACCCGCCCGCACCTTGGGAAACAACAGCGCCAGCGAAGAAGCCCCCAACCAGCATGAACGCACCATGGCCCTAGCTACCTATGCAGAAAAAACCCTGGGCATCACCCCACTTGCCACGATCGACCTAGAGGTACCGGCCACCGGCACCAGCGGGGTCGCCTACATACTCCCCCAGGCCGTCTCACCGGGCTCTGGCCGCCACCGGGTCTACGTCAAGAACATGCTGGTAGCCTCCCGTGAGGACTCGCTCCTACCCGACTGGGCCTTCTTTGTGCGGGCGGTCGTCAATTCTGAGGGGCTGACCCCCACCGCCTCCCGCGAACAGTTGCGCGAGGACGAGGTACTCCTGCTCACCCGCGAAGCAATCGGGGACCAGCTCAAAACCTGGATTACGCAAGCTCTGGCAGAGCCAAGTGCCCTGCGCGACCGCTTTGTGCAGACCCACAACCTAGCCCTACGCGCTGTTGCCCTTGCCAGCGACGACATGCTCGATGTGGTTGCCCGCTCCCTCCCCTTTGAAACATCCCAGGGGCTTGCCACCCTCACCGAGGTCACCGATGCCGCCGGGCAGATTCTCTACACTCCCACCACCGAGGCCTACCGCCGTATAGCTCCCGTGGCCCGCGCCCAAGGCCTATGGGTGGTCAACGGCGGCTACGTCTACGACTCAGACCTGCTAGCTAAGCTGGCTGACCGCCCCGGCTGGCAGGTCACCGAACTCACCAGCCAGGACGTGACCCAAACCCTTTCCTCTGTGGAGATGGAGCGGGAGTTTGACGTGATGCCAGCCCTGGAACTCGCCCGCGCTGTACTATCCCCCCAAGACTGCGGGGCCACCCTGCGGGTCTTTGAACCGGCCAGCGTACCGGCAGTTCTGCTGCGCGATGCCGCCGCCGAACGCCGCCGCGACCTCACCCAAGAAGCCCAGCAAGCTGATGGGCTGTGGGGCGATCTTCTTGGCTCCCTAGCAGGTCAATCCACCGAGCCCAGCCGTACCCTGGTGCTCAACGACGCCAACGAGAACGTCCAGCGGCTACTGCACCAGCCGAATCACCCCTCCTTTGAGCCCGGCATTAACACCCTCTACCTCTCGGCACTCATGCTGGCGGGTGAGGGCCTGCGCGGCAGTGAAACCACCCTGCTCAGCGACAGCCTGGCCCAGCTTCTTGAAGCCGCTCTGCGCCCCAACACCTAGTTTTCACCAGGGAGAAACACCGTGTGGTCCATCCACGAAGCCACCCAGAAGATAGCTCACACCCGCACGCTACCCTATGGGAGCGCGCGCACCGCCGCCGCAGAGTACATTGCCCGCACCCTTGAGAACGAGGGGCCGGAGCAGGTTCTACCGCAGGCCCTCCTAACCCTGGTGGAGGCCTATGTCTTTGGCCAGCCAACCCCCGCCTCTTTTGCGGTCTTCTCTAAGCTCTTACGGCTGTGGGACACCCACCCCGAATACTTTGACGACGAAACCGCCAAGGCCCTCTTTTGGCAGTTCAAGTGGGTCACCGGCGACCTGACCGCCTACCCGCAGATTTCCAAGGAGCAGGCCCGCCAGCTCCTTGATGAGATGCGTAAACGCTACCGCCTAGCCGGGCTGGGCGATAGCGCCGCCGACCGTGCCGAACACATGTGGGCCGCCCACATTGGCGATGACGAAGCCGCCCAAACCTGGCAGGCCCGCTGGCTCTCCCACGGTGAGGACGAGATGGATTGCGGCTCCTGCCGCCACGGGAGCAATCTGCGGGACCATATGGCCGCCGGGGAGTTTGAGCAGGCTGTTGCGCTCGGTGCCCCGACCGAAGATTTGTGCAACCGCGAACCGGCGTCCTCCCACCGCCAGCTTGCCCTGGCCCTGCTTCACCTGGGCAGGGGCGAGGAGGCCGGGCGGGAGCTTTTGCGTGCCCAGGCCAACAGCCAGCACTATGACCCCGACGATGTGGGTGTAGAGTTTGAGATTTTAGCGCGCGGCCAACAGTTAGAGCGCGCCTTTGCTCTGCTGAAAAAACACGGCAAACGGGCGCTGGCCCTGGGTGGCGACCCCGGCGATAACCGTAACTTCTTGCGCTACCTGGTAGCCGGTCTGGCCTGGGCCCGCCAGGAGAAGGGACAGATGCCCACCGGCTTGAGCGGTTTTACCCCCGCATCTTCTGCCGGGAGCCAGGGAGGCCAGTCAGCAGAGGTGTCTCGCGCTACCCTGGGTGAGCTCTACGACTGGGCCCTGGCCCAATCCCTACCCCTGGTTGCGGCTTTTGACCGGCGGGCGGGTAACACATGTTTTAGTGAATCGCTGGCAGATGCCGAACTAAAATCTGTTCTCACCCCCTTGATTCTTCCGGAGGGGCAGGCCACGAGCGCCCCCTTAGGGCCTCAGGGGGAATCTGCCGGTGAGCCTGTTTCTTACACTGACTCTGCGCAGGCAGGTTTGATGTCGCCGGATACTGCCGCCGCAGGTGAGAGCGCAGATGGCCTACTGACGGAGGGCAGCTACGACCGAGCCGCCCAGGCCTACTTGGAACAGGCCATTAGCTATGAGGGTGCCGGTCAGCTTGCGGCGGCGGGGCAGGCACGGGCTGAGGCCGCTATCTGCACCAAGCTAGTGGGCCGTGAAGCTGAAGCTGCCGCCCTCTTGAGCCAGGCTTTTGATCTGCTGGTAGCCGGTGATGCGCACCCCGCGCTTCTGGTAGAGACGATACGCCAGTGGGCCCCCGTGGCTGAGATTCTGGGGGATTACAGCGCGGTGGTGCCTGCTGCCCAAGTTGCCCTTGACCGGGCAGAGAGCGCCCTGGTTCCTACTCAGGAGGGCAGTGAAGCCCGACCCAGCGGCACCGGCATGAGTGCCTTACCGCGCCCTGACCTCCTGGTTTATCTACTAGCCCAGGAACTGGTTGCGCGGCTGGATGCGGCGGCGGGAACATCTAACCCTCAGCAGGTTCAGGCGGGCTTGGTCGCGGCGGCCGATGCTTATGCTGAGCTGGGTTTCCCCGAGCGTTCGGCGCGTCTGCTCGTGCTGGTTGCTGAGTATGCCCGTGAGCGGGGCGGAGTTGAGGGCGCTGTCAGCGCCTATCAGCGGGCCAGGGAGCTCTTTCAGGGGGTGGGGCTGCTCGAGTCAGCCACCGCCGCCTTAGATGCCTGCCTTGATTTACTCCAGACCACCGGGCAGGGCCACCGGGTAGAGGGTCTTATCGAGGGGCTACTGACGCAGGACGGCCAATAACCTGAGGGCTTTCCTTCCAACTGCACGGGCTGCTCGCGCATCCGGGTGAAACTGGCTAACGGATCCAGACGCCGGTGCGGGCCCTCCACCAGAGCGTAGTGGCGCGAGCGCCCATGTACCAGAGGGCGTAGGCGCACCAGAGGAGCAGGTAGGCAGCGGTGGCCCCGGCGGGGAAGGAACCACCGGCCCACCACAGGTAGAGGCCCACCAGCACCGGCAGGTAGGCGGCCAGGGTGAAGAAGGCTGCCAGGCCCAGGTAGCGCACATCCTGGGCACCGATGAGGACGCCGTCCAGAATAAAGACGTAGGCCGCCAGGGGCTGGCCTGCTCCCAGTACCAGCAGGGAGAGGGCAAAGAGGTGCTGGACCTGCGGGTCGGAGCTAAAGATCCAGGCCGCACCGAACCCTACGGCGGGGCAGGCTAGGGCGGTCACTAGCCCGAAGAGGACGCTCCAGCGGACCAACCGGTTTTTCAGCTGGGTGACGGCGGCACGGCCCTGGGGTGTGGTCAGGTTTTGGGTGCCCATCTCTTGCCCCAGGAGGGCTTGGGCGGCAATGGCAAGGGAGTCTAGGGCGAAGGCCAGTAGGTTGAAGAAGGCCATGGTGAGCTGGTAGGCGGCCAGGTTTTTCTCACCCTGGGCGGTGACCACGAAGACGGTGGCAAGCAGGGCGACGCGCATGCAGGCGGCGCGAACCATCAGCCAGGCACCGACCTTAAAGACGGCCCCCAGTCCAGCCCTGTCGGGTGCCCAGCCCTGTTCTTGCCCGCGAGTGCGGGCCAGCACTGAGGCGGTGAGTACCAGGGCCATAGCCCATTGTGTGAGAGCGGTTGCGGCCGCTGAACCGGCCACGCCCCAGCCCACAGGATAGACCAGAACCCAGCTCAGCAGCACGTTGAGGGCGGCCCCGGCTATGGCGACGTAGAGCGGGGTTTTGGTGTCTTGGAAGCCGCGCAGGGCACCTGTTGCGGCCAGAACGATGAGCATGCCGGGCAGACCGGCCAGAGAGGGCAGCAGGTAGGCGTTGCCGTAGGTAAGTACCTGACCCTCACCGCCCAGGGCTTTGAGTAGGGGGTGAGCAAGGAGGGCTAGAAGCAGAGCAAAGAATACTCCCAGGCCAGCGGCTACCCATAGGCTGTTGCGGGTAGCGGCAAAGGCACGCCCGGTGTCACCTGCACCGACTGCGCGGGCGACGGCGGGTGTGGTGGAGTAGGCCAGGAAGACCATGAAACCCACCAGGGTTTGAAGGACTGTGGAGCCCAAGGTCAGGCCCGCAAGTTGGGCGCTCCCCAGGTGGCCTACGATAGCTGAGTCTGCAAGCACCAAGAGCGGCTCAGCAATGAGTGCGCCGAAGGCAGGTAGGGCAAGGGCAAGAATCTGACGATTCAGGGAGGGGGTACTCCCCCGGTCTGCTGGTCTGGTTTGAGCTGCGTTTGGCATAGCTTCTAGCCTAGCTCTTAGGCTGAGCCCTCCACCAGGTAGGCTCTGGATAGCTCCAAGCCTTCCTCTCTGAAGTGATGAGTTATGAGAGTTAGGTGCGCCGCCTGCGGAGCATCCTGCGCGGCCTTTAGCGCCTTGTGGGTGGGTTCAGTGGTACCGTATCTCCTTGCAAGGGCAGTTCCAAGGGTAGCTAGGGGCGGGCCATAATGTAGGTTTTACGCCCGGCAAACCTATCGGTTCGCACCTGCACAAATCCCTCTTTTTCGTAGAAGCGGATTGCGCGGGCGTTAGTGGTCAGTACTTCTAGCTCGGCGGGACCGGGGTCAAGAACTCGGCTGAGCAGGGCGTGGGCGATACCGGTGCCGAAAGCCTGTGGGTGCAGGTAGAGCATCTCAAGTTTCTGCACCTCATAGGGTATGCGGGTGGCAAAGGCTAGGCCCAACAGACCCCCTAGATCTGCGGGGCTAGTCTGTGGTGCCGCTACAGTTTCCGCTGATCGCACAGCCACTAGGGCACGGCGGCGCTGGCCCAACTGGGGCTGTACGTCCTCACCGGTACCAGCGGTGGATTCGAGCCACTGGGCAAAGCCCTCGGCACGGGCTTCTAGCTGGCTCTCCTGAGCCTTAAAGACCTCGGGGGTAAAGTCGCCGGCGTAGGCTTCTCGCCAGGAGGTAATACGCAGCTGCTCCCAGGCCCTTGCCTCCGCTGGCAGAGGTGGGCGAACCTCAAATTTCACGGTGTCCTCCAACCCCACCAAAAGACGTGAGATGGGTGGGGGCACAGAATATCGTACAACACCAACCTGCGAAGGATGTTTTTCTGTCAGCGGGAGGTAGTAGGCGAAGTCCTGCACCAGCACACCGGGGGCTAGCTAGAACTGGCGGGTTCCCACGATGGTGTAGCCCATCTTCTCCTAGAACTTCTGAGCCCGGCGATTCTCCTGGTGGGTAGCTCAATAGATACCCTCTATCCCGGAGGCAGGAGCCTGGTCTTTTAACCCGCTCCATGAGCTCACCGGCCAGCCCGTTACCCCGCACAGCAGGGCCCAGGCAGAACTTACTCAGGTAGGCGGCTGTGCTGAGAATCTCACCGGATCAGGCAGAGAGTGGAGGCCGTGAGCACTTACGCTTTCTCGTAGCCGCGCAGCTTATTGAGGGCGCGACGTTCAGTTTTAGTGGGTCTGCCCGCGCCGCGTTCGCGCCGGGGTAGGGTTCCGCTGGTCAGGTAGGCGGGCTTGGGGGCAGAGATGTCCTCGTAGCAGGTAACAGCTACGGGTGCACCGACCCGTTTGGACAGGGTTTTACGTACCACCAGTGTGCGCTCCCAGCCAGGGTAACGCACGGTGACGGTGTCTCCGGGGCGCACCTTTTGGGAGGGCTTGGTGTGGGCCCCATTAAGCCGAATGTGGGCGGCCTTTACTTCGCTGGAGGCCAGCGAGCGCGTCTTAAAGATGCGGACGGCCCACAGCCAGGCGTCAAGTCGAACGGGTGCCTGTGCTTCTTCTGCCGCGGGTGGGGGCACCGCTCCGGCACCGGTGGGTTGAGTCATGTCTTCTAGGGTAGTCACCAGGCCACCTCAATAAAAGCAGGGGCCGGGTCTGTAGCAGCTAAGAGCATTGCATGAAGCCAAGGGGTAGCGCCTCAGAGGACCCATGGGCAGAGCACTGTTACCGGCCCTAGACTGGATGGTATGGCTTTTACTTCTTCTACAGTTAGAAAGCAGGCGGAGCTTCCAGCGGGTTCCTGCTCTCTACCTCGCGATGAGGCTCTTCCCGGCACAGCAGCCCAGGTAACTACCTGGGTTCTTGTGGAGCACCCGGGTGGCTGGGGGCGAGATATTCTGGATGGGTCAGCATTTGGCCAGCCTCTCTCCACTGAGCTGTCGGCGCGCATGGAGCAGCTAGGGGCCCGCCTGCTTCTGGTGCGTAAGCCGGGACGGGAGGGCCAGGTACTTATGGCTAGTGGGGAGTCCCGCAGGGCCTACCTTGCCCGGGTAGGAGGTCGGGGCTTTGAGCCTGCCGTGCTTTATACTTTTGAGGTTTCAGATGTGGCAGACCTGCTGACGCTCCCCCTGGAAAAGCCAGAAACTATACCCGGACTAGTTGTTTCACGTGAAACCCTGGTGCTGATATGCACCCATTCTAAGCGCGACCGGTGCTGTGCCTTACTGGGGCGCCCCTTGGCGGCTTTCCTCCAGGAGCAGAGCACCGGGGTGCAGGTATGGGAGTGCTCCCACACCGGAGGCCACCGTTTTGGCCCGGTTGCCCTCACCCTACCCAGTGGCTACACCTATGGGCGGCTCACTTTTGAGCAGGCCTTAACTCTCGCCTCTGACATCCGGTCTGAGCAGCTTGCTTTAGCGGGCCTAAGGGGACGCTCAGCCCACACCCCTATCGAGCAGGTAGCGGAAGTTGCAGTGCGCTCCTACCTTGCCCAAGAGGGCGAGAAGCCGCCAATCAATGACCTCAGCCCCGAACGGGTAAGCACACCGGCAGAGGGGGTCGTCCAGAGCGCACGCGTGACCCACCGGGACGGGCGGGCATGGCTAGTTACCGCCCATGAGGTAGAGCTACCTGCCCGGCCGGCCTCCTGCGGCAAAGACCCCAGCCCGGCAACTAGCTGGCAGGTAGAGAGCATAGCCCCCACCCAGCCTGCGGAGGGCTAGACAGCTCTAGCACCCTCTTAGTCCACTGCCAGCCGCCGCATAAACCGGCCCATAAGTTTGTAAGCTTGACTGCGGGCGGGTTGGGCGGAGAGAAAAACATCGTGGGTAGCACCGTCAATGACTTTACTGGTGACATCGCTGCCCAGTTCTAGGGCCCAGCGGCGGATTTGCTGAACAGAGAGTACCGCGTCAAAGTCATGTTTCTGGCCCGGTGCGCACAGCCGCCCGGAGCGGGCTGAGGTCAGTACCAGCACCGGGGCTGTGATGCCGGTACCCCGGTGGAGCTTAGCCTGGGCGCGCCGGATAGCGGTAAGCCAGCCTGCGTAGATGGGAGGGAAGTCGAGGGTCTTCCAGGCGGTCTTGAAGTCCCAGGTGCCGCCGGTGCTGTGGTGCAGGGAACGGGCGTAGGGGTCGGGTGCGGGCTTTTTGAGGACGGTGCGCGGGTTCAGACGGGCGGCGGTAGCGGCCAGGGCGGTCAAACCGGCCTGGGCAACCGGCCCTTCAAAGTGATCCAGCCAGGGCGAGTTGAGGATCAGGGCGGTAAGTTCTGGCGGGGCGGTCTGCCCTGCCCACAGGCTGGTGATGAGCCCGCCGGTGGAGTGCCCCATGAGCACCACCTGCTGGTGCCCGTCACGGCTGGTTATTAGTTCCCAGGCGGTGTCCAGTTCTGCAAAGTAGTCGGTGATGTCCTCGGTGTAGAAGGGGGTCTGGCCGGTGCGCAGGGAACGTCCGTACTTTCGTAGGTCAAGGGCGTAGAAGTCGTAGCCACGGGCTGCCCACCAGTCCCCCAGTTCCCGCTGGAAGAAGTAGTCCACAAAGCCGTGTACATAGAGCACAGCACCCGCTGACGGGCTGGGGCCAGAATCAGCGGGCCGGTGAACCAGAGTGGCCACCAGCGGGCCTTCGGAATCAGAGCCCAGGTCAAGGCTTTCGGCTGTGTAGGGGTGCCCAAGAATATCCTGCTCTTTCATAGGGTCAGTCTACGCCCACCGGCAGGCGATAAGGTTTCTTACGCCCCTGTGACGCTGGGGCTAGGGGCAGTTTATTCAAGCTAGCATCCGGCCCTATCATAGAGAGAGACAAACGTGATGCTAACAACATTATGTGGTTACCCCCAGAGAAAGGCCCGACCTTTGACCTACACCGTCAGCGACTACCTCCTTGACCGACTTGTTGAGCTGGGGGTTACCGATATTTTCGGTGTTCCCGGCGACTTTAACCTCCAATTCTTGGACCATGTGGTTGCCCACAAGACCCTGGCATGGGTGGGCAACGCTAACGAGCTCAATGCCGGCTACGCCGCCGACGGCTATGCCCGTGTTAACGGTATTGGTGCCCTGGTGACCACCTACGGGGTGGGTGAGCTCTCGGCTATCAACGCCACGGCGGGTTCCTACGCCGAGCATGTGCCCGTCCTGCACATTGTGGGTGCGCCCTCTAAAGATGCTCAGGCCGCCCACCTGACCATGCATCACACCCTGGGAGACGGCGATTTCACCCACTTTATCCGCATGGCCTCCGAGGTTTCCTGCGCTGTGGCTAACCTGGAACACGCCACCGCGACCGGTGAGATTGACCGCGTCCTGCGCGAGATGATGATTCAAAAGCGGCCCGGTTATATTCTGCTAGCTACCGATGTGGCCCGGGTTGAGGTGGCACCGCCCCAGGCACCGCTGGAGTTGCCCCAGGCGCTCTCATCCCCCGGTGCTTTAGAGTCCTTCCGGGCAGATCTTGCCACAGCGCTTGCAGGTAAAAAGGCCACCGTTCTAGCGGACCTACTGGTTCACCGCATGGGGGCGCAGGAACAGCTGGCCCAGCTCCTTGCCACCACCGGCCTACCCTACGCCACCCTCATGTGGGGTAAGACCCTGGTTGATGAGTCCAAGCCTGCCTTTGCGGGCATTTATGCCGGCCTTGTTTCTGATGCGCGGGCAAAGGATGCTGTGGAGCAGGCCGAGGCCCTGATTTGCGCCGGTGTCACTTTTACCGATACCACCACGGCTGGTTTCTCGCAGAAGCTCCCCGAGAATACTGTCTTTTTGGGGGCGCAGACCGCCAAGATTGGTCGGCGCACCTATGCCCCGCTGACCTTGGCTGCCGCTCTCGATGTGGTGCGGGAGGTTGCCCTTGAGGTGGGAGCCCAGCCCAAGGAGCTCCTGCCCTGGGCCGAGGAAGAAAACCAGGGAGTAATCGCCTGGGATGAGCCGCTCACCCAGGATGTTCTCTGGTCTCTGCTGTCTCAGAAACTTTCACCGGGCAATATTGTGGTGGCCGACCAGGGCACCTCTTTCTTCGGTATGGCTTCGCGCCGCTTCCCCGAGAACTCAATGTTTATTGGCCAACCCCTGTGGGGCTCTATTGGCTACACCCTACCGGCTATGTTGGGGGCGGCTATAGCTGACCGTTCAGCACGCGGGGTTCTGCTCATTGGTGACGGCTCAGCCCAGCTGACCTTCCAGGAAATCGGTACCATGCTGGAGCAGAAAATTAACCCGGTGGTGGTGCTCATTAATAACAAGGGTTACACGGTGGAGCGTGCTATCCACGGAGCCACCCAGCCCTACAACGATATCCGCACCTACAACTGGCAGCTGATTCCGGCGGCTTTGGGCGCACAGGAGGACGATGTACTCATGCTCAAGGTCTCTACCGCCCGTGAGCTGGTCGAGGCTGCCAAGCTCACCCACCAAACCCGTGACAGGCTGGTCTTTATAGAAGTCGTCATGGATCAGGACGACGTCCCGGCTCTGCTGGCGGATGTGGCCGCTGCACTGACCCGCGCCAACTCATAGGTGGTCCCTGCCAGTAGTCCGCCTTAAAAATAGCCGCCCCTCTCCCCTGGTTCTAGGTGGGAGGGGCGGTGCTTTTGCAGTATGCCTGCCGTGAGTAGGTATGCCAGGGGAAAGCGGTGTAGCTCTCAAAATACGATAAACCCCGGGGGGTATAATTTTTCTGTAGGGACCACCCAAACACGAAAGTAGAGAAGCCGTGAAACTCGATCCCGATGAGATGAAGCCCGTCATCAACCGTCTTAAGCGTGCCCAGGGCCAGCTCAACGGTGTTATTCGTATGCTCCAAGAGGGCGATGACTGCCAGAAAATTGTTACCCAGCTGGCCGCCGCATCCAAGGCGGTAGACCGGGCCAGCTTTGCGGTGGTGGCCTGCGGCCTTCAGCAGTGCCTAGCGTCTGACGACCCGGAACTGAGCCCGCAGGAACTTGAAAAGATGTTCCTCTCCCTGGCCTAAAGCAGGCCCCAGATACTAGTAATGCCCCGGCAAGGTATTTGGCGTAGGGGAAGAGACCGCGCTGGGGCACATCAATCTGTGCGGGGAGGTCGGTGGGGATAGCCGTCGTGTGCTGTCCTTACCTTGATGCGGCCAACTGAGTGAGGGTACTGACAGCGATATATATGGAAATAAGGTAGAGGAAGCCTGCGAAGGAAAGCTGGAGAGCCCTGCGGGAGACGCGTTTACCCACCCAGCCGCCAGCAAGTACTCCTGCCACGGTGGTCAGCAGTAGGGGAAGCAGTAGCGCCCAGTCGAGGGTCGCCAGGTGGCTGGCGCTCAGGGCGAGAGTGATAAGGCTGTTAATGAGGATGACCAGCAGGGAGGTACCCACAGCCGCCCCCATTCCCAGCCCCAGAATCAGGGTGAGGGCGGGGACAATAGCAAAACCTCCGCCCACACCAAAGAAGCCAGTCAGAAAACCTACCCCGCTAGCGGCACCGATGAGGCGAGCAAGCCGACCGGGTGCTAGATGGGTGGTGTGAGCGGGGTGGGAGGGGCGTGCGGGTGTGGCCCTGAGGGCCTTGGTCACCATGAGGCTTGCCACCACTACTAGGAGTGCGGAGAAGGCCAGGAGCAGGGCGCTGCCGTCTACCCCTACAGATAGCATCCGCCCCACAGAGGCACCGGCTATACCCAGGGCACCAAAGGTAATGCCCTGCCGCCACCGAACGGCGCGAGCGTGCGTGGCGATTCCGGTAATAGAACCCAGGCTGACGATAACGAGTGATGCCAGAGTGGCAGAAGCTGGTGCCATTCCAGCCCCGTAGACCAGCAGGGGCACGGCCAAGATAGCGCCGCCGCCGCCCAGGGCGCCCATGAGTAGGCCAATGAGCAGGCCCCCTACCAGCATGAGAAGCACCAAGGCCACCTTTCTATTACCTGATCCATCTCACCTTAGGCTACCCCAGGTGTGCACCCGGGCAAGGTAACTTGCCGTGCCTGCGCAGGCAGTTAGTCATTCAGGGCCTTCTTGCGGGCCAGCGGCCACAAGGCAAGCATGGCAACAGTGACTACTAGCGAGGTGTACACCTGGGTGCGCCCCGATTCACTACCCATCATGACCACCAGAACAAAGAGCACCCCGCCAATCAGGACGATATTCAGCCAGGGGAAGAGCCAGACCTTCAGCTTGAGGTCGGCCACCTGCTCCGGGGTCATTGTGCGGCGCAGGTTCCACTGGGTCAAGGCAATAAAGACATAGACAAAGAGCGCCACCAGGCCAGCGGAGTTCATGATGAACTCAAAAATACCGGAGTCAGGAGCCACAAAGTTCACCAAGGAAGCAATCACACCACCCACGGTGGAGGCAAAGAGCGCGTAGACCGGCACTCCCCTACTTGACCTACGGGCTAGGAGGGCCGGGCCGAAGCCCTGCTGGGCGAGCGCAGCGGCCATACGCGATGCCGAGTAGAGACCAGAGTTCAGGACCGACACCACGGCGGTAAAGATAACCAACTGCATGATGACCGACGCGGCGGGAATCCCCAGGCGTTCAAAGACCTGGGTGAAGGGCGCGGCTGCGACGTTGGTGGGTTCAGGTAGCTCATCCCAGGCAATGACCATGCAGATCACCGCAATAGCCCCTACAAAGAAGAGCAGGATGCGCCAGATAATAGTGGAGGTAGCCTGCCTAATCCCCTTAGCCGGGTCCTCAGATTCGGCGGCGGCCATCACCGCAATTTCGGTGCCAAAGTAGGAGAAAATCACCAGGGCAACACCGGTGAGGGCGATACCGTAGCCGTGCGGGGCGAACCCGCCGTGGGCCCAGAGGTTGCTCACGCTCAGGGTGGCATCTGGCCACAGGCCCAGGGCGTAGAGGGTGCCTGCCCCCAGGAAGACCACAATAGCGAGCACCTTAATGGAGGCCAGCCAGAACTCGACTTCACCGAAAGTACGTACCGAAATGAGGTTGGTGCCCACAAAGATTGCAAGCAGGGCCAGGGAGGCCCCCCAGGCGGGCAGGCCGGGGAACCAGGTGGCCAGGGTTTCACCACCGAGCACCGCCTCGTAGGCCAACACCCCTACCCAGAAGTACCAGTAGAGCCAGCCCACCAGGTAGGCCGCCCAGTTGCCTAGGCCCACCCTGGCGTATTCCATGAAGGAGCCGATGGAGGGGCGGGCTGCGGCCATTTCACCCAGCATCCGCATAGCCAGGAAGACCAGTAGACCACCCATGAGGTAGGAAAGGATAGCAGCCGGCCCCACGGACCGAATAACGTTGCCGGAGCCCACAAAGAGTGAAGCCCCGATGATGCCACCCAGGGTAATCATGGTGACGTGGCGGGGCTTGAGCTTGTGGACGGTGGTATCCCCCGAGATACCGGGGGCTGGCCCGTTGGGTGTTGATGCTTGGGGGCTGTTGGCAGGAGGGTGAGCCATGAGTTTCTCCTTATGGGCAGGTGGTGTCACCAAGAATCACTTTCCCACTAGACTACACACAAGACACACCCATATGACCTGAGACACTGTTATATTTCTTGGCAGGTGCCACCAGGCACTACAGGCAAGCCCGAGAACCTGGCGGTTAACCGTCAGAAAGTCTACAAGTGGCTTATCCAAAAGATTGATCAAGAGCTTGCATCTAGACATTCTCTAGGGATTATCTATATGGATGGCGATGGAAGCGACACCTCGTATCGTGATACTCACCGTAGCCTACCTCGTTCCGAACGGAACATTATCGAAGATCCTATTTACCTGGACTCTAAGACATCACAGTTCATGCAGATGGCAGACCACGTAGCCTGGTGTGCAAACGCCAGTATCGCCCAAATACCCAAACATTCTTTTGCGCATCGATGGTATGAACAGTACTTATCGGTAAGAGATGTGGCTAGAAAACCAATTATTTTAAATACACCTGATATAGATCCTTTAAACAGCTAGAACCCCTTGTTCTACCTGTGTAGAGGGGTTCTGCGCTTCTAAATATACTGGTTTGGACACGGGCAAGTCAAGAGTAGAAAATTTCTCTGATCATCCGCTTAGAACCGCCCTCGCTTACCGGCTCGATGAAGTGAGCGGGTGCGCAACACCCAGGAGCGAACGGAGTCCGCGGCAAGGCCGGGGCGCGAATCGCCCTTGCGAGCGAAACGCACCGGGCAAGAGGGTCCGCAGGCAGGTAGCACCCCTAATCTCTTGAGATAAGAAAGTAAAAGTATGGAACACCATAAATTGGTCCGCTACCAGAGAACCACTTAATTAGACTTTCTTCACATCAAGCCGGGAACAACGTCCTAAATCTAGAAAATCTAGATTCCAAACAGAAAGTTATGCCCCATGAAGACCTCCCTAAAGCCCATACCATCGCTCTTCCTGAAGGTCCCACTGGTAGGCATAGGTGGTATCTCAGCTACCGCAGTTGCCCACCGTTTTACCCTATAAACCTATGTTTACAACACCAGAAGAATCCAGGGAAGCTCTAAACGCCCTAGCATCATCCATGCTCTTCTTAATTTCTTTAGTGTCCTCAATACTCATAATAATTTTTCTGACCTCCAGGGGTGGGCAAGAATATCCACATCATCGTCCCACTCATGACTTTTTACTGCCTGGTGAATCTAATAAATAGCTGTAGAAAAATTTATATCAGCCGACACCAATAAGTGAAGCCTGCCTTCACCTTCTCTATCAGAGGGTGAAGACAGGCTTGACCGTATGGCTCTTACTTCTGCACGAAGTAGAGGCGCTTGTTGACAAACTCGTCCATGCCGTAGGGGCCCAGCTCACGGCCATAACCGGAGTTCTTCACCCCGCCGAAGGGAATCTCAGCTCCCTCCCCGGCAGGAGTGTTCACATTGGCCATGCCCACATCCAGCTGACGGGCCAGCTTCTCGGCACGCTCCCGGTCCTGGGAGAAGACCGCACCACCCAGGCCGTACTGGCTATCATTAGCCAGAGCCAGGGCTTCCTCATCACTGCTGACCCTATAGACGGTAGCAACAGGGCCAAAAAGTTCCTGGTAGTAGACCTCAGAACCCACAGGAACATCGGTGAGGACAGCTGGGGAGAAGTAGGCGCTGGTGTCATCGAGTAGTTCACCACCGGCGTGCAGGGTGGCACCGGCGGCCACGGCCTCATCCAGTTGCTTCTTGAGGCCCTCAGCGGCAGAACGAGAGGAAAGAGCCATGTAGGTAGTATCGTCAGCTTCGGTCGGCTTGCCGGGCTTCATAGCCTGGGCCAAGGCAACCAGTTCAGCTACGAACTCGTCATAGATGTCCTCCATGACGATCAGGCGCTTATTGGAGTTGCAGGCCTGACCGGCGTTGTACATGCGGTAGCCCCAGGCGGTTGCCGCGGCGGCCTTCACATCGTCGGTATCAAGCACAATGTAGGGGTCAGATCCGCCCAGTTCCAGAACGGCCTTCTTGAGGTTGCGTCCTGCAATACCGGCAATAATGGATCCGGCGCGCTCTGAGCCGGTCAGGGAAACACCCTGAATGTGGGGGTGCTCAATGATGGTTTCAATCTGCTGGTGGCTAGCAAAGACGTTCAGGTAGGTGCCAGCTGGTAGACCAGCGTCCAGCATCAACTGTTCGATAGCCTGGGCGGAGCGGGCACAAATTTCGGCGTGCTTGAGCACGATGGTGTTACCCAGCATCAGGTTGGGCGCGGCAAAGCGGGCCACCTGGTAGTAGGGGAAGTTCCAGGGCATGATTCCCAGCAGGGCGCCCAGGGGGCGACGCTGAATGTAGGCCTCAGAGCCTTCGGTCTGGGAGGGGATTGGCTCGTCCTTGAGCTGGTCAGGAGCGATATCTGCATAGTAGGTGAAGATCGCGGCGGAGAACTCAGCCTCTTCAATCGCCTCGGGCAGGGACTTACCGGTTTCGGTGCAGATGATTTCTGCTAACTCCTGCTTGCGCTCTTCAAAGAGCTGACCGATCCGGCGCACAATGGCCGCACGATTCTCCAGGCTGGTCTTGCGCCAGGTCAGGTAGGCGGCGTGGGCGCGCTCTACAGCCTGGATGGCTTGCTGGTCGGTGAGAGTTGGGAAAGTTTCGAGGATCTGCCCGGTGGTGGGGTCCTCTACGCGGTAGTTACTCATGGATCATATTCCTTTTGTGTCTCTTAGGGTTGATGCGGCTAGGCGCTCCTAGGCCGACTAACCAGCTCGCAGACGATTCATGCCAGCCAGCCGATTGCCGGGGACACCCGCCCGCCTATCGCTGGGTATTAGCCGGCGACCTTGCGGATTTCTTCAACGAAGATATCCAGGGCCTGGCCCAGCAGTTCATCACCGATGGTCAGCGGCGGCAGCAAGCGCACCACGTTACCGTAGGTGCCACAGGTCAGAATGAGTACACCGCGCTCAGCGCAGGCGGCGGCAATCTCTTTAGCGGCGGTGGCGTGGGGTTCCTTGGAGTCGGAATCTGCCACGAACTCCACGGCGAACATAGCGCCACGGCCACGGATTTCACCCACGATGTCCAGCTCTTCAACCAGGGGGGCCAGCTTCTGGCGGGCGATTTCTTCAATGTGGCGGGCGCGGGCAGAAAGATCCCACTCTTCCATGGTGTCGATAGTGGCCAGGGCTGCGGCGCAGGCCACGGGGTTACCACCGTAGGTGCCGCCCAAACCGCCGGGCTGGACTTTGTCGAAGAGTTCGGCGCGGCCGGTGACAGCAGAGAGGGGCATACCACCGGCAATACCCTTAGCTGTGGTGATCAGGTCAGGTTCGATACCTTCGTGGTCGCAGGCGAACCAGCTACCGGTGCGGCAGAAGCCAGCCTGTACTTCGTCAGCGATAAAGACGATGCCCTTTTCGCGGGCCCAGGTGACGAGCTCGGGCAGGAAGCCCTCGGCGGGTACGATGAAGCCGCCCTCGCCCTGTACGGGTTCAATCAGGATTGCGGCCACATACTCGGAGCCAATCTGCTTTTCGATCATGTCGATGACCTTGGCGGCAGCTTCCTTACCGCCGACGTTGCCATCGCGGTAGGGGTAACTCATGGGTGCGCGGTAGACCTCGGGCGCAAAGGGGCCAAAGCCCTTCTTGTAGGGTGCGGCCTTGGCGGTCAGTGCCATGGTCAGGTTGGTGCGCCCGTGGTAGGCGTGGTCAAAGACCACTACGGCGTTGCGCCCTGTGGCGGCGCGAGCGATCTTGACGGCGTTTTCTACAGCCTCAGCGCCGGAGTTGAAGAGCACGGTACGCTTGTCGAAGTCGCCGGTGGTGAGCTTATTGAGTTTCTCGGCAACAGCCACGTAGCCCTCATAGGGGGTGACCATGAAGCAGGTGTGGGTGAAGTGGCTGACCGCTTCTTGGACGGCGGCCACAACCTTGGGGGCCGAAGCGCCCACGGAGGTCACGGCAATACCGGAGCCCAGGTCGGCAAAGGAGTTACCGTCCACATCGACGATCACACCACCGTCTGAGTCTGCGGTGTAGACAGGCAGGGTGGAGGCCACGCTACCGGGTACGTTGGCGCTGCGACGGGCGGCCAGTTCTGCTGAGCGGGGGCCGGGGACGGGACCGTTTAGCTTGATTTCTTGGGGCAGGCGGTAGGTAATCTCAGCCATGGTTTTCCTTAAAAAGTTTTGTAATTACAGAAAAGTTGGGTGTCCGCCGGTGGGGACCGGCGGCGCAGGGTAGCTAGCTGGTGTAGGGGTTACGCATGCCGATGTACTGAATGGAGGAGTACTCGTCAATGCCTTCTGCCGCGCCTTCACGGCCCATACCGGACTGTTTGACACCACCAAAGGGGGCCGCCGCGTTAGAGACGACACCGGCGTTGAAGCCCATGATGCCGAACTCTAGGTGGTCAGAAGCCCGGTAGAGGCGGTCGATGTTTTCGGTAAAGACGTAGGAGGCCAGGCCGTATTCGGTGTCGTTGGCCAGGGCGTAGGCTTCGTGTTCCTTGCTGAAGGTAAAGATGGGGGCGATGGGCCCAAAGATTTCTTCGCGGGCTACGCGAGCGTCCAGGGGCACATCAACTAGCACGGTGGGCTGGAAGAAGTAGCCGGCGCCCTCCCCCTTCTTACCGCCGGTGAGCACGCGGGCACCCTTGGCGACAGCATCTTCAACCAGGGCAACCATGGAGTCCTGGGCCTTCTGCTCAATGAGCGGGCCGCAGGTCACGCCCTCATCCAGGCCATTGCCCACCACCAGTTCGCTCATTTTCTGGGCAAACTTCTGGGAGAACTCTTCGGCCAGGGATTCGTGGACGATGAAGCGGTTAGCGGCGGTGCAGGCCTCACCGATGTTGCGCATCTTGGCAGCCATGGCCCCGGCAACCGCCTGGTCGATGTCGGCGTCCTCAAAAACGATGAAGGGGGCGTTGCCGCCCAGTTCCATGGAGGTACGTAGGACGTTCTCAGCGGCCTTTTTAAGGAGTTGCTTACCCACCGGGGTGGAGCCGGTGAAGGAGACCTTGCGCAGGCGCGAATCGCTCATGATGGGCTCGGAGATAGCTGCCGCCGACTTGGAGGAAACCACGTTGAGTACACCTGCGGGCAGGCCGGCGTCCATGAGGGTTTGGGCCAGGTATTGGCTGGTGAGCGGGGTTAGGCGGGCTGGCTTGAGCACCATGGTGCAGCCTGCGGCGATGGCGGGGGCTACCTTGCGGGTGCCCATGGCCAGGGGGAAGTTCCAGGGGGTAATGAGCAGGCAGGGGCCAACCGGCTTGTGGCGGGTGATCATGCGCAGGTGCCCTTCGGGGGCGGTGAGAGTGCGCCCGTAGTGGCGGGGGGTTTCCTCGGCAAACCAGCGCAGGAATTCGGCACCGTAGGTGACTTCTCCCAGGGCTTCGGCGTAGGGCTTACCCATTTCTAGGGTCATGAGGGTGGCAAATTCTTGGGCGCGTTCAGTAACGAGCTCGAAGGCGCGGCGGAGAATTTCGGCGCGTTCGCGCGGGGGGCTGGCGGCCCAGCCGTTGCCTCGGGTACCGCGTTCAGCGGCGCAGGCGGCGTCGAGGGCGGCGAGCGCGTCGGCTTCGGTCGCTGATGCTAGGGTGGCGAGGTGTTGGCCGGTGGCGGGGTTTTCAACGTCGAAGGTTCCGCCGTCGGAGGCCTCACGCCATTGCCCACCGATAAGTAGGCCGGTGGGGACCTTTGCCAAAAGTTCCTGTGTATCCAGGGTCATGAGGGTTTTCACCTTTCAGTGACTGTGTGTCTAATGTCTCGCGGCTGTCCTATCCATCTTACGCCCTCCCCTGCTAGGCAGGTAGCCTGCCTCACATGCCGACGGGCGGGTCATGTTTCGTTATTAAAGTTTGTGGGGTGAACGGCAAAAAGTAATCTCCCCTAGCCACCGGTCATTCGGGTCATAGCCCCCTGGAAACGTGCAAAAATAGTGACCATGAGTTTTGATTCGCACTCCGAGCTCCCCTCGCACCTTTTAGCTCTTGCTCAGATGACCCAGTGGTACACGGATGCACACCAGCTACCTCTTGAGCTTCGCCTGAGAGTGCACGAGGGCGCTGTCGATACCGTCCGCACCTCTGTGACCGGGGGCGCTGATAGGCCGGTTCCAACCGACTACGCCCAAGCGGTTACAGTTGCCGCCCTTGATATAGCCCGGTCTGAAGATTTTTCAGGCTCCTTCACCGTCCGCATCAATAGCAGCCCTGGCGGGCAGGTGATCGTCAAGCAGGTACCCCTTGCTAGCGCTGATTCCCAGCCGGCACCGGCCGCTCAGCCCCAGCAGATTATCACCGCTGATGGCCTGCAATTACGCGCGGCTTTGATGGACCGTGGGCATACTTCGGGCTATTCTCCCCAAGAGATTGCCAACGAAGAAAGAGAACGCGGTTTTTCTTTTTCTCCCGAACTCAAGTTCTACAGGGCTTTGGTGCGTGAAGGTGTGGTTGCACAGGCGCAGGGGCGCGATGTGCTGGCCTCTAGTCCACAGGCTGACTTCGGGGCTTCAAGCCTCGACAGTGCCCCCTGGAAGGCCCCGGCCACCCACGATGGTACCGTGCAGGCTGTATTGAACCACCGCCTGTGGATCGAGATAGCCCACAGCGATAGCCACCTGTACGCCATCGACCTGGCTCCAGGTTCTGCCGGTGTTATCGGTCAGATTATTGCGCGCCCTATTGGCGAGGCCTCCGTCCCTGTGCAGGTTGCAAGTTCACTGGCCCAGTTTGTGGTAGGTGAGGTTGGAGGCGACCAAGGAGCCCAAGCTCCCCAGGGCACTTCTCAGAACGAAAGCCCGTTTGGGCAAACCGTTGCCTGGGTTGGCACCGTAGACCCTATCGCCTTCCCCTCGCTCTTAGGCTGGGCAGGGTTTCCGGCTGAGTCCCGCTACCGGCAGGCACTCCAAGAGCTGGCTGACCCGGCTCCTGCTGAGGGTGAAACCGACGCTGAAACCGTCGAGCAGAGAACAGCAGGGCAGGCGGAGACTTCTGGGCCGCTAGAAGATGCTACTCCTGGAGAGGCCAAGGTCGCAGAAGATGCCAGCGCTCTCTTCTCTAGTCAAGCCCCCACCGAGGCATCCTCTCCCGTAGCAGATACTGAAGCTACCGCCGGGTCCGCTACCGATTCAGGTAAGCAGGCGGGTGCAACCAGCAAAGCCGACGAGCCTGAGTACTCTACCAATGTTGAGGGGACCGAGGCTGATAGCCCTAAGGCACCCAGCGCCGAGTGGCAAGAAGAACAAGCCAACGGCGCCCAACCCGACAATGAGCCGGAGCGGGCAGAAACCGTTCAGTCTGAGGCTTCGGAGGTCAGCGCCGACAATACTAACCCCGGCAAGACCTACGCACCGATTTCGCCGGAGCAGAAGAATATCGCCACTGCTATTGGCACCCTGGCCTTTGGCACCAAGGAACAGCGCGAGGAATACCGTGCGGCAGACGCCAGCCTCATGCCCACCCGTGATAGGCGCGGTAAGAAACTGTCACTCACCTCAGCCTCCCCGGGTGAGGTAACAGCCCAGCGTGAGGATAAGCAGCCCGAAGGTAACCTGCGTTCCGCCCTGCGCAAATTCTTTACCGGCAGCTAGGTAACTAGAGGCGCGGGGGCACTATCTGGGCGTAGGCTAGGGTCTAACTTCTTCTCATATCTGCTGGGAGAAGAGCTAGCACCCTTGCACACCCCGTCAAAGGAGTACCCGTGGCCCGTATCGCCAAGGACACCATCGGCACCACCGCTCTAGAAGTTTTCATTCCAGCGCCCGGCCAAAACCCTGACGACCCGGGCGATAGCGCCCGGCAGGATTTTTTGCGCCAGGCGCAGGAGCTCCTGGATGCCGGTCTTGATATCGCCGTCTACTCCACGGACTCTTACCCCTCTGCTTTTAGGGACTGTGAGCCGGTATCGGATCAGATTGCTATGGCTGGGGAAGCGGTCCTACCCATCCTGCTGGTGGAGGGCCTAGTCAAGGTGTCTTATATGTACCCCACTGCTGAGCAGATGCGCCGTTTCTCGCACTTTTCTGAGGTCAAACAACCCAAGGTGAACGCAGCAGCTGCGGCCTGCGGGACCGGTGGTGCCCAAGCTCCGGCAAGCACACCTACCCTTGAGCCAGCTGGCTTTGCGGCCGTCCTTGCGGGGGTCACCCAAAAACCAACGGGTGGCCCCGACATCGGCGGGCGCCGCAACCTCATGGGCGGCGATTTCGGGCAGGGCCTGCCCGATGACGGTGACCCCCTGGTGGAGTCGCAGTCCACCTGCGGATGCGGCGGATGCGGGTGCGGCAGCTGACCGGCCGTTGGGTGCTGGACACTAGAATAGTGCTGATTTTATTTTCTAAGGAGTGGCGATGATTGGTGCGCGGGTAGAGCACAAGGACGAGTTCTTTATTGCGGGGTTCCGCCAGACCGTCAAGCAGGGGGCTGGAATCGGTGAACTCTGGAAGAAGCTGACCGACCACGCCCAGAAGCGCGGTGTTACCATGCCAGAGGTTCATTCCATGGGTGTCATTGTGGGCATGAATGCCGCAGGCGAGTTCGACTACATGGCGGGAATTCTGGTGGAGAACCTAGAGACCGCTCAAGCTCTAGGGCTTAATGCCCTTAAGGTGGATGGCGGCGATTTTGCTGTGACCACTGTTCAGGGTGCTGTGCCTATGAGTACTATGGCAGGTGTGGATCACCTCATGGGGACTTTCTTGCCCCAAGCTGGTTTTAAGGCCAACGGCCCAGTCTTTGAAGCCTACGGACCGGGTGACCCCTCGTCTCAAGACTTTCAGATGCAGGTGTGGGTTCCGGTAAAACCAGCCTGAACCAGCTCTGAGCTGGGGGTGCGGGGCACTCGAAACAGCAACTATATTTATAACCCCTGGACCGCTCAAGCTAGCGGGTGCGAAAAGGTAAGGGAAATATGTCTCAAAAATTAAAAGCACTGGTCAGCGTACTTGGGGTAGTCATCCTGATTTCTGCTCTGGTAGCTAGCGGCGGTAGCTACCGGGGTGAGACCTTAGCGGGTGGGTTCCCGCTCTTTGCGAGCGCCGTGGTGCTGTCCTACCTGATTCAGTGGCTCTTTTTCATCCCCGCCTACGCCCTAAAGACCGAGAAATTCTATGATGCTGCCGGTGGTGTGGGCTTTGTGGGAGGAACCCTCTTTGTGATGCTTGCTGCCTCCTCTCTGAGCCCTCTTGCCTGGCTGCTGGGGGCCATGGTTATTCTCTGGTCGCTCCGCCTGTCCCTCTTCCTCCTGGTTCGGGTCATGCGCAGCGGGGGCGACGGCCGCTTTGACGACATTAAAACCGACCCCGTACGCTTTTTTATCGCCTGGACTTTGCAGGGGCTGTGGGTTGCGGTAACAGCGAGTGCAGCCTGGGCGGTCATTACCTCAGGCCGCCATGCTGAGCTGGGCTGGGTAAGCTATCTGGGTGTACTGGTGTGGCTGGTAGGTATGGCTCTTGAGATAACCGCCGATGTCCAGAAGAGCCGCTTTAAGGCTGACCCCGCCCACCGTGGTGACTTTATCCAAAGCGGGGTCTGGTCGGTGTCGCGTCACCCTAACTATCTGGGCGAGATTCTGGTTTGGGTGGGTGTTTTGGTGACCGCTGCTCCCCTGCTGGTGGGCTGGCAGTGGGTAACTATCTTGTCGCCTGTTGTGGTGGTTCTTCTTCTTACTAAGGTCAGTGGTATCCCCAAGCTGGAGGCTCGTGCCGATGAACGCTGGGGCGGCCAGGAGGCCTATGAGGAGTACAAGCGGAACACCCCTGTGCTGATTCCGGGCCTTAAGGGTAAGAACTAGTGAGAAAGCGGACATCGGTCTCATCAGCTTTGATGGTTGATCCTGAGCAGAAGTACCGTAACCTCAGTGACGTTTTAGAGGAACGGCTTTCACAGAACCCTGAGCACATTGCTTTTGATCTGCCGGTGCGAGGGTCTACAGGTGCCATTGAGGGCTGGAAGCATGTCACAACAGCAGAGTTTCACCGGCAGGTTCGGGCCGTTGCGGCGGGTCTAATAGCCCAGGGCATAGGTTTGGGCGACCGCGTTGCTCTTTTCTCACCCACCGTTTATGAGTGGGCTGTAGCTGACTGCGCCCTGATCTATGCAGGTGCCCAGGTGGTGCCCATCTACGACACGAGCTCACCCCAACAGGTGGGCGATATTCTGGCCGATGCCGGCGTGGTGGCTGCTTTTGCCGGGTCGCAGGGGCATGCCGATACCCTGACTCAGGCAGGGGAAGAACGCGGGCTGGACCTTGCCATCTGGTGCTGGGAAAGCTCGCTTGCTTACCCCTGTCTGGCCGATCTGGAGGAGGCAGGGCGGGGCCTTGAACAGGTGCAGGTGGACCAGCGCCGAGCTCAGCTGAGGCCCGCAGATATCGTTACCCTGGTCTACACCTCGGGGACCAGTGGGGCGCCCAAGGGCGTAAAAATTAGCCACCTGAATATGATGGGGCAGGTTCTCAACGTTGCAGCTGCCTACTCGGAGATTGTTCATGAACAGGGCAGGACGGTTATTTTCCTGCCACTGGCTCATGTTCTGGCGCGAGGCTTACAGCTGGTGTGCCTGGTCAAGGGGATGCGGATCGCCCACCTTTCAAACCCCAAGGAGCTGATTTCGCAGCTACCGCATACCCAGCCCACCTTCTTAGTGGTGGTTCCGCGCGTCTTAGAGAAGGTAGGAGATGCGGTGTCCAAGCAGGCGCAGGCTAAGCACCTGGGCAGGGTGTGGCAGGCCGCCGAGCGAACCGCCTTGGCTGTAGCCCGAGCGCAGGAGCAGGGGGTACGCCCCGGTCGGCCGCTTCTTTTCGCTAGGGCCGCATACGATGCGCTCTTCTTTAGCAGGGTGCGTTCCTTGCTGGGAGGAAAAATTGAATGGATACTCTCAGGCGGTGCTCCCCTAGCTCGTGAGCTATCACTACTTTTTGCGGGCATGAAGGTTCCGGTGGTGGAGGGCTACGGCCTGACCGAGACTACCGCCCCACTGGCTGGTAACAGGCCAGGTGCTATCCGCTCAGGGACGGTAGGTTTACCCCTGCCCGGCGCAGAGATCCGCATTAGCGAGGAAGGGGAGGTCTTAGCGCGGGGCATCGGTGTGATTTCGGGCTACACAGATAGTTCTTGGGATCAGCTGGCTTTTACCGAAGACGGCTACCTGAGAACCGGTGACCTGGGTTCCCTAGACGCGGACGGCTACCTGACCATTCGCGGGCGACTCAAAGATGAAATTACAACAGCCGGCGGCAAGTCCATATCGCCTTTTACCTGGGAGGAGGCGGTTACCGCCAGCCCACTGGTGGAACACGCGATCATGATAGGAGATAAGAGACCCTACCTTGTTGCCCTGATAGTGCCCAGCGAAGATGGCCGGGCACTACCTCAGGCGGCTTGCGCTCAGGCTATCCAGAAGCTGGTTGAAGATGCTAATTCCCTGGTGGCCCGCAGTGAGCAGGTCCGCCGTTTTAAGGTCATTGAGCTAGATGATCAGGACCCGGAGCTTATAACCCCCACGCAGAAGCTCAGGCGCACAGCGCTTTCTAAGCGCTTCGGTCAGGTCATTGATGAGCTCTACGCCGCCTAGCTGAGCCCCTGTCAGAAAGTAGCGGCCCCGGGGGAACATTCCCCGGGGCCGCTGTCTACTAGCTATTTCGCCTTGCAGTGAGGAGATCTTCCGTCTAGCTCACGGCACCGCGCAGGGTACGCAGGGCTACCTGGAGTACCGCCAGGCGGGGGCGGCCGTCGGCGCCGGGGGCAGCCTGCTGAATCTCAGCCAGCATGGTGTCCACACGGCCCATACGAACCGGGTGCTTCTCTACCCAGCGGGCTACGGCAAGATCGCCGTTCTCGGTGCCCGCTACTACGCCCTGCCCGGTTTCCTGGAGCACACGCAGGGCCAGCTTAGCGGCAATCTCGTAGAGGTCATCGCGCAGTGATGAGCGAGCCAGAGTCTCCCACCGGTCTGCACGGGGCAGAGTCGAGATAGTGGTCAGGAGCATATCTACCTGGAAGCGGTCATAGACCGAGTAGTAGACGCGGGCCATTTGCTCGGTGGACAGGTTGTGGTCTTCTGCCGCACGTACCACGTCCATAAGAGCAAATGCCTCAAACTCGCGAATCCAGTTGACCGTGAGCTCTTCGGGTAGATTCCAGGCCTCTGCCTGGTTACGCATAGCGCGCACTCTGGCTCGTGTGTCGTCTGCAAAGTAGTCATTGAGTGAGGGGATGAGTTCGGCAACGGGCTTGAAGCGCTCAATCATGTCAGCAATGGGGGTGCCCACCACCACCGAGCGTTCAGCGGCAAACCAGCGGGCTAGGCGGTCCAACACGCGCTGCCAGTCACGGATAACAGCCAGCCACCCCTCCAAGGGAGTTGAAGCAGGAAGCTCACGATGCAACCGTGCAGAGTTGCCAATGCCAAATGTTTCACGGGAAACATAGAAGGCGCGGGCAATCGCATCAACCCCCACCCCGGTTTCTTCCACAGCCCGGAAGACGTGGGTAATGCCACCCAGGTTCACCATCTCATTGGCGACACGGGTACAAATAATCTGCTGACGCAGCGGGTGCGAAGCCAGATGTTCCCCAAAACGCTCCACCAGGGCAGGCGGGAAGTAGTCGGTCAAAATACGGGCCAGGTAGGGGTCATCGGCCAGGTCAGTCTTCTCCAACTCGGCGGTCAGGTGAATCTTGACGTAGGCCGCCAGCACAGCCAGTTCCGGGCCGTTGAGCATCTCACCGGTCGCCTCGTAGCGGCTGCGAATTTCCTCATCGGTAGGCAGGAACTCGACAGCACGGTTCAGCCCGGCCTTCTCTTCCAGGTCGTGAATCAGTCGGATATAGACCTCAATACCGGGGGCGGTGCCGTGGCGCTCAGCCTGCAAAAGCACGTTCTGTTCCCGGTTGGTCAGCAGAACCTGGGCACCAACATCCTCACGCTGGGCTTCAATGAAAGCCGCGCGTTCCTCAGCGGCAAGCTCACCGGCAGCCACCAGGCGGTCCACCAGAATCTTGATATTAACCTCGCGGTCAGAGGTTTCCACGCCGGCTGAGTTATCGATAGCATCGGTATTGAGCAGGACGCCTGCGCGTGCGGCCTCAATGCGACCTAGCTGAGTGAAGCCCAGGTTGCCGCCCTCGCCCACAATCTTAGCTCGCAGGTCGCGGCCGTCCACGCGGATAGCGTCGTTGGCCTTATCACCCGCGGCCGCGTGGTTCTCACTGGAAGCCTTCACATAGGTACCGATGCCGCCGTTGTAGAGCAGATCAACCGGGGCCTTAAGAATGGCGGAGAGCAGTTCGGGCGGTGAGAGCTGGGTAATATCCTCACCCAGCCCCAGAACCTCACGCACCTGGGGAGAGATGGGAATGGACTTAGCGCCGCGAGAGTAGACACCGCCGCCCTCAGAAATCAGCTCGGGATTGTAGTCCTGCCAGGAGGAGCGGGGCAGGTTGTAGAGGCGAACACGTTCCTCAAAGGAGACGTCAGCATGCGGTGAGGGGTCCAGGAAGATATCCCGGTGGTCAAAGGCCGCAACCAGGCGGGTGGCGCGTGAGCGCATCAGGCCGTTGCCAAAGACGTCCCCGCTCATATCGCCGATACCTACGGCGGTGAACTCCTGGGTCTGGCAGTCGATACCGAGTTCGGCAAAGTGCCGCTTGACGGATTCCCAGGCGCCGCGTGCGGTGATGCCCATAGCCTTGTGGTCGTAGCCTACCGAACCGCCGGAAGCAAAGGCATCGCCCAGCCAGAAGCCGTATTCGGCGCTAATGGCGTTGGCGGTATCGGAGAAGGAGGCGGTGCCCTTATCGGCCGCAACGACCAGGTAGTAGTCGTCGCCGTCACGGGCCAGGACGCGGGGGTTGTGTACTACGGTTTCGGTGCCGTCGGCCTCGATAGAGAGGTTGTCGGTGACATCGAGCAGGGAGGCGATGAAGACCTTGTAGGATTCGCGGCCCTCCGTGATCCAGGCGTCGCGGTCAAGTGCGGGGTTGGGGAGCTGCTTGGGGTAGAAGCCACCCTTAGCACCGGTGGGGATAATGACCGCGTTTTTGACCATCTGCGCCTTGACCAGGCCCAGGACCTCGGTGCGGAAGTCTTCACGGCGGTCGGACCAGCGCAGGCCGCCGCGGGCTACGGGGCCAAAGCGCAGGTGAACGCCCTCAACGCGCGGTGAGTAGACGAAGATTTCGAAGGTGGGCCGGGGTAGGGGCGCAAAGTCAATCTGGCCGGGTGCCACCTTGAAAGCGAGGGCGGGGCGGTCCAGGTAGGCGTTGGTGCGCAGGGTTGCCTTCATGACGGTGGCAAGTGAGCGCATGAAGCGGTCCACATCGAGGGTGGGGATGGCATCCAGGGCGGTGGTAAGTTCGGCCCAGACCTGTTCGCGCTTGGCTTCTCGTTCCTCTGCTGGGCTGTAGCTGGCGTCGGGGTCGAAGCTGACCGCGAAGTAGCGGGCAAGCAGGCGGGTGGCCGCAGGGTAACCCAGCAGGGTGTCGGACATAAACTCTGCGGAGTAGACCTGGCCCAGCTGGACCAGGTAGTGGGTGTAGGCACGCAGGATAGCGACCTGTTCCCAGGTGAGTTCTTCAATGAGGATGAGGCGGTCCAGGCTGTCAGATTCGCGCTTGCCCAGCAGGTAGGCGTTGAGGGCATCCTGGTAGAGCCCTGCAACTGCCTGGATATCGACCCCTTGGGGTAGTTCTACGCCGAAGTCGTAGAGGGAGAATACTCGTCCGTCAGCAGGGGTGATTTCGTAGGGTTTTTGGTCAATGACGACCAGGCCCATGTTCTGCATGACCGGCAGTAGCTCGGTCAGGGTGTGCGCCGAGGCCAGGTAGGTCTTGATGCGGGTGCGGCCCTTGCGTTCATCGATGCGGGCGGCGGCGGGCTGTTCCTGACTGAGGGACTCAAAGATGGCCATGTCTTCGACCGCGTTTTCAACCTCGTAGTCGGCGCGGTAGGTCATGGGTACCGCTTCTGACCAGGCGGATGCGGCCAGGCGGCTAGCTTCGGGGTCTTGCTTTTGGCCAAGGACAGCGCCTTCAACGGCGGCGGCGGTTGCTTCACCCCAGGAGCGGGTGGTGGCCTGTAGGCGGCGTTCAATTTCCCGTGCATCCAGGCTGGGAATGACGTTGGGGGTTGCCAGGCGCAGGCGGAAGAAAATACGGGCCAGCGATGAGGTGGAGAGGTAGACCTCAAAGTCTAGGCTCTCTACGTCGATGAACTCATAGAAGACCGCTTCGAGCCGCTGGCGAACCTGGGTGTTGTAGCGGTCGCGGGGCAGGAAGACGGTGGCTGAAACGAACCGGCCAAAGGTATCGGAGCGCAGGAAGAGGCGGGTGGTACGGCGTTCTTCTAGGCCCATAATGCCACGGAAGGTGTCGGTGAGTTCTTCCAGGTCGGCGTGGAGCAGTTCTAGGCGGGGGTAGTCTTCGATAATGCCAGCCAGGGTCTTATCGGAGTGTGAGCCGGGCTGGTAGCCCAGGTGTCGGCGCATAATGGCAATGCGTTCACGCACCAGCGGGGTTTCTACCGCCGGTAGCGAGTAGGCCTGGCGGGAGAACAGGCCCAGAATGACGTATTCGCCCACAATCTTGCCGGACCGGTCAAAGTCGCGTACCCCAATGTAGTCCAGGTATTCGTGGCGGTGCACGGTGGAGCGGGAGTTGGCTTTGGTGATGTAGAGGGGGCGCGGATTCCGGGCGTTTTCTAGGCCCAGGCCGGTGAGGACGATGGGGTCGCCTTCCCCCGTAGTGGCCAGGATGCCTAGGCCGGAGCCTGGGCGGTCCGTCAGGAGCACTTCGCCGGAGTGGCCGGTCAGGTCACGTTCTTTGATGCCCATGAAGAGGAAGTTTCCTCTGGTGAGCCAGCGCAGGAATTCTTGGGCGGCTTCCACCCGGGTCATGGGGTCGGCATCGGAATTGATGGTGCCGGTGTAGTGTTCGGCCCCGCCGAGGGTGACCCCGGAAAGCTCGTTGAGCTTATCAGCGATATCTAGAACACGGCTAGCCATAGCTTCGTTGTCACGGGCAGCGCGGTGTACGTCGGTCAGGACGGAGCGGATTTCTTCTTCCAACTGCCCGGTGGCGGCATCATCGACGCGGGTGGTCAGTCGGACGGAGATCCAGGATTCGACGGTTGCCCCTGCCCCCATATTGCCGCTGGCAGCGTCTCTGATGATGGGCATGGAGACGGTGTCACCGCTGGCTACAGGCTGTTTGAGGCCGGGGCCGGTGAGGTTGACCAGTTCACCTGCACCGTTACGTTCTACCAGGAAGGTGGGGTGAACCAGGCCCGAGATACCGCCCCAGTGGGCTGCGATCTGGGCGGTGATGGAGGAGACGAGGAAGCTGGTGTCATCGACCACGATGTAGAGGGTGCTGCCGCTGTCGTCGTTCTGGAGGGAGACAATAGCCTGGCCCGGTGCGCGGACGGCAGCTAGGGACCGGTGTGCTTGGGCAAGGTCAGTGAGTTGTTGGTCGGTCAGCCCTTCAAGCTCGTCTGCTGAGCTGTGACGGTAGTAATCGTTGATCCAGTCATTGGTGCCGGACCAGAGGGCTGAGCGTTCGTTCGTGCGCAAGAATTTGCCTTTCGCTGGTGAAGATGTCACTTCTTTGTGATATCGGTGCGCGGGGTGGTGCGCGTCATTTAATCTTAGTCCGCTTGGGGGTAGGAGTGAACCGCAACACTACCACCTCTAGATTTTAGTGAGACCGCTCAAAGGCATAAGGAGCCTAACCCCGGGCGTCTTCACACGGGGGTCACTTTGAGAGCTAGCACTTTCTCAGCCTGCCATCAGGTAACGGGCCGATTACGGTGCGGGTATCAGTTCTTGTGAGGAAGGAATCTGTAAATCGTAGGGATCCCAGCCCTGTTCACGTAGCTCTCGGTCTGCTTCCTCAACCAAAGTTTGAGAAAAGGACCAATTCAGGTGGTTATCATCCATGTAAACAATGATGTTGCCCACAATGGAGTTGCAATAGTTATCCGGGCATAAACCGTCGGTGACATCGACTCTGTAGGTGTGATCATAACGATCCATGATGTCGATGCTGGGGTCGGTCGCAGCCATCTTGTCTTGCCGGGGAGCGCCACATGAGGCGGGGTTCTGCCGGTTAGATTGTGCACACTCAAACTTATTCTCTGTCCAACGGGGGTTGTCCCGGACGCCTATGACGTTAATCCCCTCAGAGGTGAGCCCAGCAAGTGCTGGCTCCAAGTTGGGTGTAAAAATTTCTTCATTGGATTCTCTGGAGGTGCGGGTAGAAACCAAAGCCACATTATCAGGGTGCAATTCCAGCAACTGCTGGTAGACAATCTGGTTGTAGTCCTGGCATGATCCTGGCTCAGCAGGGTCTGAGGTGAGCGAGAAACGGCAACCCGGGCGGAAGAGCAAGATGAGGTTAGTGTTCGTTGCCCGGGCGATACCCTCCATCAGGGGGTAGACCAGGTGGTGGGCATGGGAGTCTCCGACCACCACGGTCAGAGGAGCATCCAGGTCTCCGTATAGTTTCATGCGGCAGATGCTGGTCTCAACGCCTGAATCGAGATACTCGTTATCAATACCGGGGTAATCCAAACAACTTTCACCAAAGGGGGGGAGCTGGCCGTCTGTAGTCATTGGGATAGCCGGGTCCGTATACCTCTGGTTTACGTTTTTAGCGAGGGCGCCAGGGAATCGCTCACTCCCGGCGTACTGTTCATTTGAGGCCCACTGAACCGATTTCGCCTCAAGCCACTTCTGCCCGCCAAACACCAGGCCTCCCGCTAGTGCCAAGCAAAGAAGAATTAATGAGGCCGGGCGAATCAGACGGGTTACACTTACCCGGACCACACTAGACCAGGGCATCTGGTGCCTATCTGCTGCTCCAGCAGGGGAAGTAAAGGGAGTAGCACCTGACTTTTTCTCCCAGGCTCTCAGCGGCCTTTCAACACCCTTATGAAGCAACCAGGCAAGGACCAGGGAGATCAGGATAATGAGAGCACCGTCAAACCAGCCTGCCTGAGGTTTTCGGGCCCAGGAAGTATAAAGAATCAGTAGCGGCCAATGCACCAGGTAGAGGCAGTAGGAGATAGCACCCATTTTTTGAAAGGGCTTAGCGGATAGCAACCTATCTGCTCCAAAAGGTGAGCCGGTCTGCCCGGCCGCAATCACGAAAGCACCGGAGAGCAGGGGCCAGAGAGCTAGGTAGCCGGGAAAGGCCTGCTGAACAGGTAAAAGCCATCCACAAGTGACAAGGCCAATCACGCCAGCCCAACCCATCGGGACTTTAATGAATTGGGGCACGCGCCATGAAAGAAGAACAATAGCCAACAGAGTGCCCGCAGCGAACTCCCACAGGCGGGTCCGAGTATCGAAGTAGGCAAAGCCCTGGTTCGAACCGGTCTCCAAGATAGAGAAAGTCAAAGAGAGAACAAAGATAGGACCAAAGACAAAGAGGGCTGTCGGTAAGACTTTAAGGCGTAGATAACCGACCAGGAAAGCTACCAGAGCAAAAAGCAGGGGCCAGAGAATAAAAATTTGTCCCTGCATGGAGAGCGACCAGAAGTGCTGGAATGGTGTCTTGAGGGTGGCGTCCTGGGCGTAGTAGTCCACGGCGTTGAAGGCCAGTCGCCAGTTAAGGTAATAGAAGATGGAAGCTTTGGCATCCGCCAGTATGGAGGCCCAGCGTGAGGGAACAATAACAAAGTAGCTTGCCAGTAGGGTGGCAACAATCACCGTTGCGGCAGCCGGGAGCAAGCGCTGAAAGACATGGAGCCAGTAGCTAAGGATTTTTAGGGGCTGACCTTCTTGAATTTTGCGCAGAGAGGAAAGAGACAGCAGGAAGGCAGAGATGAAAAGAAAGACATCCACACCGCCTGAGACTCTGCCAAACCAGACATGGTACATGACAACCAGGAGCACAGCCAAAGAACGCAGGCCCTGCACTTCTAGCCTGAATTTAGGTTGTTCCACCAAGCTACCGAGGGGCTTATGCTGTCTACGCGGTCTCTGATTCATCTCTTAACACTATCTGCTAGGCCAGGCCGTATCGGATATCCCAAGTTTTCTATCAAATCTCAAGCCAATAACTGAGGAATCCTATCACACCCCGCTATTAGCCGTTGCAAAAATAGTATTCACGGACCCCTAAGGCATATTGCATGTCATCCACGACTTGACGATAGGGCTTGCAGGCAGGCAGTAGCCTTGCGGCTCCTGTCCAATGACTACCCGCTCAGTTTCTACCCCGTACCAGGTGCTAATCGCATCAAGGACCCATTCAATCTGGGGCACATCGCTGTAGTTAAGATCAACAGCCTCACTCACCAAGGGAGTATTGAGTGGCTTTAGCTCAACCGGCGAATGGGCGTCTCCAGATGCCAGTTGGTCGGCTACAGATTGAGCGCGTACCTCAAGTTGAGTAGCGCGCATGGTAAGTGCCTGAGAGACAGTTTGAACATACGTCACCGCCGAAATTAATGAAAGGCCCAGAAGAATGCAAGGCAACACCAGCACCACCGATTGTTGTTCCTTCCGAGGTGCTAGGAGTCGAACCAGCGCAAGTACAACCAGGGCACAGCAGCTTGCTAGAGCGAAAGTGGGGTTTGTGAAGGTTCTTAGTGCAATCTCGGGGCTACCTGTTCGAGCAATAAAAATTTGGCCCACAAAATAAAAGAGGAATACCAGTACGGTAACCATTAGTAGTTTTCTGAACTTGAGGTTTTCGTGCCACTGGGTTGAAGCAAAACCATAAACAGCTAAAGCTGCGGCCACAACAAGTAGATACCCCCACTCTTGCGAGTGCTCTGTGAAGAGGCGGAAGTTCGCGGGGAGACTCTTAAGAATCTCTCCAATAGAAATATCAGTCCCATAGTACTCACGGCGAGCTGCTGTACCCGGGGAAAAATAAATGAGCGCAAAGGCTACAATTGAGCCCAGCCACAGGGGAAGGCCAAGACGGCGCATGGCGCCCTTACCCGTAAAAACTCCACTCAAGAGTATGACAAACCCGGTAAGACCGGTGCAGACAGTTAGGGGCTCAGTGAACATACCCGCCCACAGCGTCACCAGGAACAACACTAAAATACCCGGTAGCCGCACGTCTTTGAAACTCATCGACAGCGCCAGAGAAAAGGCCAACAGTGTAAAGGTAAGGCCACCCAGATATACGGTGCTTGAGGTAAGCCAGAGGAAGGAATCAAACATACTCGGGGTGAGTATCAAAGCGCCTACGGTGAAGAGGGCAGCTACGCTATAGGAGACAACTAGCGGCGCCACAGTCAGCGCCACTAGACGGCGCACCATATAAGCCACCAAAGAAACGATCATGACCAGCATAAAAACAGGCACAATCTGCAAGGAGGCCTGACCAAAGACTGCGTAGGCAAAGGCAAAGAAGGCGGCCTGCCCCAACCGCCCATTATGGGTCATATAGTGGTGGGTGACATAACTTATAGGATTACCCGCCTGCTCATAGGCATGAAAGTAGCTAAAGTCATCGGCAATGATACTTGCCTGAGTGGCAAAGTAGGTAAAGGTTCCAAACGCCACAAGAGCGGCAGCAGCAAGTATCGTAGCCGCTACCCTTGAAAGCCTACTAGTTACAGCGCGGGTATGAGAGCTATGAGACATGGCTTGGCTTTCTAAAGATAATTAATTTATAGACAAAGAAGTTCCAGCCGGTTGTAATGGCTAGTGCAACCATACGGGAAAGATAGATCCCTAAAAACTCGGCCGTAAAATGCACAAAAACCAAGGTAAAGAGGTAATTAAACCCAAGCAGAACTGCAAACGCAGCGGTTTGGTAGCTCACGGTTTTAGCACGAACGTCCTTATTCTCAAACGCAAAAAATTTCTGCAGTAAGAAAGAGAAAATAACGCCGAGCCAGTAGCTCGCGGTGACCGCGAGACTATCACTTGCAGTGAATACCCGGATCATCACGAAGATGACCGCAAGCTCAAATAGTACGCCGACTCCGCCCACTAGAACGTAACGCACCAAGGTCTGATTTTTACGGATTAAACCGAGCATGGTTTACCTTGCCAGATTGCGTGATGAGGAACGATCAACCACATAGAGAGGCCGCCCTTGAGCCTGCACGTAGATATGTGACATATACACCGCGAGAATCCCCTGAGCTATCAACAAGATACCTACGAGAAAGGCCACCAGGATGCCCACCATAGCTGACCCAGTAATGTCCCACCCCAGCGGGTCACCCATCATAAACTGTTGCACGATAATGGAAATACCGGTGATGAATGCTACCAGGGTAATCATGACCCCTAGATAGCCAAAAATAAAGAGCGGTTTAATGCTCATCGTGGTAAAGCTATTAAGTGCAAGACCTACCAGTTTGCGCATATCATAGGTGGCTTCGCCGGCCAGACGCTCTGGAGCCTCAAACTCAATGTACTCTCGCCTAAAACCTAGCCAATCAATGAGCCCCCGAGTGATGCGTTTACGCTCACCTAGGCGGAGGAACTCATCGACCACGCCCCGATCAAGTAGGCGATAGTCAGTAGACCGAGGCACAGTTTGGCTATCAGAAATTGAGTTGAGGATGCGGTAAAAGTAGCGGGAACCTTGGGTTTTAAAGAAGCCGCCAGCATCGTTAGAGCGAACCCCTACAACGACCTGGGCCCCACCCTGCCAGAGCCTTATGAACTCTGGTAGATAGGCAGGCGGGTGCTGTCCGTCTGCGTCCATCATCACCACAGCCTGACCGGTAGCTGCTTCAATACCAGCAGTTGTGGCAATTTCTTTACCAAAATTACGCGAGAGGTTAACGACCCTTATGTTCTCTTTTTGGTCTGCAAGAGCGTGGAGTTCAGCTAATGTACTGTCAGAGCTACCATCATTCACGTAAACCACTTCATAGGGGACCTGCCCCAATCGGCTCAGCTCCTCGCGCATCTCGTCAAGCGCCGGTATCAGTAGCATCTCATGGAATGTTCTGATACCTTCGCTTTCGTTGTAAGCAGGAACCACTACCGACAGGACGGCTACACCTTGGTCAGGCTTGGGGGAGGAAGGATTGGTCACAGAACCATGATACGGCACCGGGCGACAGCCTCACCACCACTAGACTAGAGGGACTAAAGGCTATGAGGAATCAAACTGGAGGGCTCGTGAAGCAGGATTTATCCAAGCAACCTGTCATCAGCAAGGGGCAGTCTCTTTTTATCACCGGCTCATCAGTTATTAGCGCCGTCTCCACTTTTATTGTCACCTGGCTTGCAACCCGCTCCCTGGGACCTCAGGAGGGCAAGGACTTCCTCGTTTTCTGGTCCCTTACCTCCCTTGTCTTTGCAACACTTCTGGGTGTCCAACAGGAATCAGCCAGGCTCCTGGGGCTTGCCCAGCAAGACCGGGCTGGGACAGGTCTCAAAAACCAGCACTCCAGTAGCTCACCAACCTATAACCCCCTTCTAGCTGCAGTGCTCGTTGGTGTCACCTGCTCCCTGGTTTTCCTCGCCCTCACTCCCGTATGGTTAGGGACGGTGCTTCCGGCTAAGGACCTTCGATCAGCCCTCCTGATCGCCTTGACCACCACCGTTTACGCCTGCCACGTTTACTTTATCGGTGCAGCCGCTGGGATCCGAGCCTGGACCGAATATGCTCTTCTGATCGCTACCGGCGGTATCTTCTGTTTGCTGTGCACCTACCTTGCATCGGTGACCGGAGCAGGTCCGCTAGGCTTCCAGCTATCCTTTTTAGCTACCGCTTTTTTGTGGATCTTCTTTATCCTTTTCTCACCGCAGATTCGCTCCACACTCACGATTCGCCTGAGCGGTAATCTAAGGACTACCTATATCAGCATGATGCTGGCGGTAGGAACGGCTCTGGCTATGGCCGCCATGTCTACGGGCTTCCCCGTATTTCTTGAAGCCACCAGTTCCACCAGCTCAGCAAAAGAAGCTACCCTGATGGCGGCAATCATTCTGGGTATATCCATCACTAGAGCCCCCATTATGCTCCCTCTTCAGGCTTTTCAGGGTGTGGCGGTCTCCTACTTCATCACCCAAAGTCAAAGCCCCGCAAGGATTCTAGCTAAACCCCTAGCGGGCTTAGTCGGCCTGGGAGTGGTGGGTGCCTTAGCGGCCTGGCTCATCGGCCCCTTGCTCTTCGATCTGATTTATACACAGTACGCTGGGCAACTGACTGGCCCCTTCTTGGCCGCCTTAACCTTCGCAGCAGCCCTGTTAGCTCTTACTACCCTCTCAGGGACGGCGGCCCTGGCTATGGGGGCACACCGTATTTACCTGCTCGGGTGGGTCGCCACCCTTCTCACCGCTTTGGTCTGCCTCATCTTCCCTTTAGGGCTAGAGGCCAGAACCTTGCTTGCCCTCATATCTAGCCCGCTGGTAGGTGCAGCGGTGCATCTTGCTGGAATGCAGGCCCTCTTCCGTTCTAGGCAGTAGACCTTACCTACAAAAATTTAAAGTACTCGTGCAAAGGTCGGATAAGGCCAGCTACCCGGATAAACTGAACAGCTCGCCAGATAAAGTGCTGGGGCAGAGCAAGGAACTGTGGAACACCCAGCACCTTAGCCAGCTGACGGCGTCCCTGAGCCACTACCTTGATATGTCTACCCCGGGCACCTGCACCCTTACTGATATTTTCCGAGTGCACACGGTAGCTGATACCAGGCCCAGGCAGAGTGGCTACAGCGCCTAATCTGGCTAGCCGCAAGAAGAGATCATAGTCCTCGAACTGTTCCAGGTCCTGACGGTATCCGCCGACCTCCTTGTAGGCCTGGGCGCGCATAACGATAGAAGAGTGAGGTATGGGGTTCAGCAGAAGCATACTTCGGCGCACATCATCACCGAGAGGGATTTTAAAATGGCCGGTAACCTGACCGGTACCGTCGATTAGGCATCCACCGGTACCCACAAGAACACACTGAGGATGGGTAGCCAGATAGTCCAGTTGGGTGCGGAATTTGGTTGAATCCACCAGATCATCGCCATCCACGTTAGCGATGAAATCCGCCCGAGCATTTTCACAACCAACTCTCATAGCGTTTGAAACACCGATGTAGCGGTCGTACCTAAGCACAGTCAGTCGTGGGTCCTGAAGCCAGCTGTAGGCTCTTTCCTGAGACTCAAGGGCTTCACCCTTTAATGGGACATCTGGGCTATTGAGGACCAAAATAATTTCAAGGTTAAGGCCCTGACTGTTGAGGGTAGACTCAACTGTTTTGCATAGCCAGTCATTAATATCGCCGCCTCGAATCACTACGGAAAGTTCAGGCACGGGTTTCATAGGCAACCACTCCTTATCAGAGGTGACTATTTCACTAAGCTTGTGAGGATATTTTCGTATTTTTTAGCCTGGCTAGGCCACCCCCACTGCTCTAGGCTCTGAATGGGGCGGGGTTGAGCGTCGTGCTCTGCGATTTGTGCGGCAATAGCAGCTGCCAGCTCTTCTGCCCCGCGGTCAGTCACGATACGAATTCGAACACCGGATTCCTGAAGTACGCGGGCGCTAGAAACATCGTAGGTAACAATGGCAGCCTGTGAAACGTATGCATCAATAATGGTGGTCTGGAAGCCCTCAGCGGCAACAGTCGGGTTGACCAAGGTAGCACCGGCCAGCTCCCGGGCTACCGTGGAATGATCCACAAACCCCTTAAAATCTACGCGGTCAGCTATACCCAGCTCACTAGCATAAGCACGAGCCTTTTCAAGGTCGGGACCCGCCCCTAAAACAAGAGCTCTGATCCCCGGGTCATCAGCTGCTAGGAGCTCAACCGCCTCAAGGAAGGTTCTCCAACCCTTAACCTCCACAAGCCGGGCTAGAAAGACCAACTTTTTACGATCAAAAGTTACATCTTCAGGGGCTAGGGCAGGAAGTGGAGAAACGTTATAGAAAACTTCAGCCTCCACCCCGGCAAGTCTTTTAATAAAATCACAGGAGGGTTCTGACACCCCAATAACCCGTGAAGCCGCTCGCAGGGTCAAAACACCCAAGGTCCGATCAACGAGTCGGCTGGCAGTGCGAATTAAAGCTTTTTCCGAAGCTACAAAACCTGAACCGTGTTCAGTATGCAGAACGGGGATTCCCAGGATTTTCCCTAAGGCGGCTCCTATCCAGCTCATACTAAAAAACCTAGTGTGAACCGAGATGATATCTATTTTTTCGCTTTTGAGCAGACGGGCAATTTTCAGGATTCCCAGCGGTGAGGGAAAACCTAAAATTCCATCCACGGTAAGATATTCTTTGAGCCGGTAAACCCTGATACCTTCCTCTACCGTGAAGTGGGATTTGGCTCCTAAAGTAAGTACCGTCACCTGGTGGCCTAAGTCTTTAAGTTCAGCGGCTAGGGCAGAGACATGCTGTTCTAGCCCGCCCACCTTGGGAGGGTAATTATTAATGACAAAAGCAATATTCATGCCCTAGCTATTTCCTCTTATGGTTTGCTGCCTGGCTTGGCTGGTCCTTCAAGATAGCAGCTGGCCCCGGTCTATGATCTGGCTTTTCCAGCTGGGACCGTAAGATTGCTACCTCTTCGGCCAGCCTTCTGGTGTCTTCCCCCAAACGAGATAAGTCTAATGTTAGGTGTAAGCAGACCCCTATGAGCATGATAATCGCTAACATAAAGAGCAGATTAACAGGCATAACAACCCCGGCTAACTGTGCCAAGGCCTCCAAAAGGTGTGGGAAGATAGCTAAGATAATGATGGTTGCCGAGACCAGCAGCCACAGCGCGGCGTACTTTTCCTTCATCTTTTGATTGCGGACTTGGGCAAAGACCATAGCGAATATGAGAATGGCCAGGATCAGGAAAAATATGTTAGATGGCACGACTACTTCCCGCTTTCTGTTTTTTTACGGGTCATGGATATACCAAAGGCGAAAAAAGAGCGCATCAGATAGACAGCTGATTTAAGAGGTCCGGATGAGGGTTTGCCTCCTTGACGTTCTCGCATCTCAACTGGGACTTGAATCACTTTACAGCCAGCTCGTATGGCCATAACTGTGGAGTCAATGGTGTCGCCCAAATATTCCGCTGGGAAGAAGTCGCAATACTGGTCAATTCCCCTTTTATTCACGGCACGAAAACCGCTGGTGACGTCCGTAAATTTCTCACCCGATATCTGCGTGAAAAGAAAGGACAGCAGGTGCATGGCCCATTTACGAGGACCCTGCACACTGTAACTATCTGACCCAGCAAAACGCGATCCAATAACTATATCCGCTCCCTCAAGGGCTTCTACTAGAGTGTCGATGTACTCTGGGGGGTGCTGGCCATCAGAGTCCATTTGCAGGGCAACGTCATAGCCCATCCGCTGGGCGTAACGGTAACCTGCACGCATAGCACCTCCCACTCCCATGTTATAGGGCAGGTCCAGCACCAGGGCGCCGGCCTCCCGGGCTACCTGAGCTGTTCTATCTGTTGAACCATCGTTAACAACCAAAAGATCAGCCTGCGGTTTTACGGCGTAGAGCTCTGCAATAGTTCGACCAATAACGTCTTGCTCATTCCAGGCGGGCATAATAATGAGGGTACTCAGACTACCTCTTAGGGGTTCCGCAGGCATGGGCGTGGAGCTCTCCTCACAAAAATATCAATTAGGGCCTTGTTTGTGGCACTTAGCCTCAATTATAGTCCGGCCGAGTCCCTTCCCCAGTCCACCGCCGGTAGGCCCTAAACCAAGCTGAGTCTCTCAACCACCCAGCCTAGGACACTTTCTGCGCAGGATGTGCGCAAAGGTTTAGCCTACCTCTTTTGGGGCAACCTCAAAAACCCTAGCTCGGCGGATACATGCAGAGGTCAGCCCGGTATAAACCGACAGCCCCCACACGGTCAATCTGAGTGTAGCCGGGGAGGTCCTCCCCCAGGCGGTCGAAGCCACTTGCCTTTTGTTGACCAGGAGGAGGTGTGAAATCCAAGGCGTAGAAGGCGTTTTCCCGGCGCATGGCTGGGCAGACGTCAGGGTCGGTAGCCGCCTCATCAAAATGGAGCTTAAGCGTCCTCTCATCCTCCGTAACATCCGCAAGTATATGCTTAGATGTGACCTCATAGCCAGATATGGCATAAGCATAGGCCCCTCCATCCTCTGGATTCACCACAATGGTGGACCCTGGGGGCAAAATCCCCTTGATTTCTTGTAAGAGAGCGATTTCGTCATTGGAGACCCGGTAACTCGAGTCGGTCACCGTATAGTACTTCTTAAGTTTCTGAAGATATTCTGTATAACCTACTGCATTCTGGGTCCAGTAGGTGAGGGGAGCCAGAAAGACCAAGATAAGAGCGGCCCATAGAACTCCTTCCTTCACCCGCCCCCGTAGGATTGGGGAGAAAGAATCAACCAATTTCTGACTCATTGCAGATAAGCCACAGGCGGCCAAGGGTAGGGCTACAACGGGTGTAAAAGCAGCAACCCTGTAGGCATCCTGGTACCAGACACCGGTAATTTCGTACCGGCCTTCATCGTAATCTAGGTGCCGGATAGCTACCAGAAAAAACATAGCTACTAGCCAGCTACCCAGAATCCACAGTTTTTTATCCCTTTGGGCAACCGTTACAAATATACCGACAATCATCAAAAGGCTGACAGCCCAGAGGGCACCGGTATTCATGACTCCGTTGACCAGGCCCTCCCCCACAGCCTGCGAGGCTGTTAGTTCAGGTACCCAGTGACGTCCGGCCTCAATATCTGGGCGCACCAGTACCCACAGCACACCTAAGACCAGGATGCAGGAAAAGAGCGCCAGCAACTGGAAGCTGGTAGGTAGCCAACCCAGCTGCCCTCTGAAGGCAGCGCGCACCTGTAGATACATGCGAACCACAACCATAGGTAGGCAAAGAACCAGCAAAGTAAGTGCCGCGTTAGGGTGGGCTAAGCCTATGCCCAGGCAAACGAAAATTCCCAGGAAAATTCCCTGAACACTAGCTAGGGTCCTCAAATGCGCAAGTCTAAAAATCTGGGCAGCTAGACCGATACCCACAGGAATAAGCGCAATTCCCAAACTATTGGGATAGAGAATCCCCCAGCGCATGAGAAGAAAAGGGAAGGCTATAAAAGATGCCGAAATAGCCCCTGTTCCCACCAGCGATACCGGGTTGTTCCTCAGGATATGGCGCACCATGTAGAGAGTACTGATAGGCCAGACAAAAGCACCAACCGTTAAAGCCATGCTATTGACTGCCGCCCGAACAGAATCTTGAGCCGCTCCAAGGGCCAAGGCAGGGATAGCATGCCAGGCAGCCGGGTAAAAGGATGAGTCGGCATCAATAGTCATGGTCCCGACAAAGAAGGACGAGGCATTGCCCTCTTCAGCGATATACCGGACCGCATTAAGATGAAAGAGCTCATCAAAGGACTGCCCAATAGCATCTGGGCTACCGAGAGCACCCAGGATACCGCGGCCCAGGAGGGCAACCCCTAGAAAAAATCCTAGGACAGAATAAATACTTTGAGGCCCCCACCATTGTGACTGGCTCAGTGTGGATGGGCTACCCGCCGTGAGGGGCAGGGGGGTATCCCACCACCTATATCTCTGCAGCAACCGCATCAGCGGGTAGGTAAGGAGGGCTAATATGAGCCCGCTCAGGCAGGGAACAGCTATAGACCACTTGATCCCCAACAGGGGTGCAACTATGGCGCTTAGCCCAATAGTGGCCACCGATACAGGCAGGGAGAGGGCTAGGGCATCTAGCCCCTTCTGGCCTGTCGCTAGGACAAGGAATAGCCCCGGTAGAACAAGAAGCGCCACACAGATAACAACCGGAAGCACAAGAACAGACCAGCTCACCAGTCCCACTACCTTTCGGGGATAAAATATCCGGTATAACTCAACCCATGAGCTCTATGGGTTCGGATCAAAAGTATCTCCTATTTTAGACATATTATTCTTGAGCCTTGTTAATCCCGGGCTTAAACCTGCAGAAATCACGGCAAGTACCGGGCAAGCTCAGAGCTAGGGCGGGCTAGTCTCCTGCACACTATCTTTCTTCCGTACCCGCTACACCTCAGGACCTTACTCTCATCCCCTTCTTACCGAAACCGCAACAATCACCGCATAAGCCCCCCCTAGAGCCCCTCACATACAGGCGGATCTTCTATTAAACACCCATTTGTGCACCCTCAGACCAAGAGTAAGCGCAAACCGGCTCGGGGGGTCTTGCAGGAGCGATTAAACTGTTAGATGACTGTGGCAGGTGCTAATAACCTGCATGATGTACTAGAGAAGGAGTCGACGATGACTTATACCGTAGGCCGCTATATTCTCGATCGCTTGGCTGAGCTAGGGGTCGATAAGGTCTTTGGCGTCCCGGGGGACTTTAACCTCTTTTTCCTGGACGATGTTCTGGCCCATGAGAAGCTAGATTGGGTGGGCAACGCCAACGAACTGAACGCTGGCTATGCCGCAGACGGGTACGCCCGTGTTAAGGGTCTGGGTGCACTAGTTACCACCTACGGCGTAGGTGAACTGTCCGCTATTAACGCAACTGCCGGTTCTTTCGCAGAAAACGTCCCCGTCATCCATATTGTGGGTGCCCCTAGCCTTGCCGCGCAGAACTCCCACCTGCGTATGCACCACACCTTAGGTGATGGGGATTTTAAGCATTTCATGCGTATGGCCTCGGAGGTTTCTGCCGCTGTAGCCGCTATCCACCCTGCCACTGCAGCCAGTGACATTGACAGTGTGATCCGAAGCGCCGTCATTCAGCGCAAGCCCGGCTACCTGATGCTCCCTGTTGATGTATCCACTATGCCTACCACCCCACCGGCACAGCCACTTGAGGTAGACAGCAAGGTTTCCTCACCCGATATTGAACAGGCTTTCCGCAAGGCAGTAGCTGATTTTATGCAGGGTAAGAAGGTTACTGTACTTGCCGATATTATGACCGAGAGGCTAGGTGCCGTAGCTGAGGTGCGGGACCTGGTGACCGAAACCGGCTTCCCCTTCGCATCACTCATGTGGGGTAAGGCTGTTCTCGATGAGACAGAACCTAATTTTGCGGGTATCTATGTGGGTGGGCTTTCTGCCGAGCCGACACGTGCCGTAGTTGAGGATGCCGAGGTTCTTATTTGCGCTGGTGTAGAGCTTACCGATACCACCACCGGCATCTACTCGCATTCCATTGACTTTAGCCGGGTAATCAATGTTGCGGCTGAGAGCACCAGTATCGCGGGCCGCCACTATGCGCCACTGACCATGGCCAGGTCGCTGACCATCGTGAAGGAAGTCGCGCTGGAACTGGGGCTCAGTGGTACCGACTTTGAGGCAACCACCACCCAGGAGCCACTCCCCCAGATTACCGATGAGGCACTCACCCAGGACGCCCTCTGGAAGGTTCTTTCATCCAACCTGGATTCTAAGAACACCGTGGTAGTCGATATGGGCACCTCCTTCTTTGGTATGGCTACTCGCAAGTTCCCCAAGGACTCACGTTTTATTGGCATGCCACTATGGGGGTCGATCGGCTATTCCATTCCGGCTCTCTTGGGAGCGGCTATGGCTGACCAGGGATCCCGCGGTGTACTGATGGTGGGCGATGGCTCTGCCCAGCTCACGATCCAAGAGATTGGCACAATTATCCGTGAAGAGATCAACCCGGTTATCTTCCTGATTAACAATGATGGCTACACCATTGAACGTTCAATCCACGGTGTCACCGCCTCCTACAACGACATCACGGCCTATGACTGGTCAAAGATTCCCGGTGCCTTTGGGGGAAGAGAGGACAACACTGTTATTCTTCGAGCCGCCACTATTCGTGAATTTGACGAGGCCTGCCGCCTTGCTCGTGAAACCCGCGACAAGCTGGTCTTTGTGGAGGTTGTCACCGCCCCCATGGACATGCCTGAGCTTCTAGAGAAGTTTGGTGCACAGGCTGCCCAGCTCAATAAGAAGAAGTAATAACTCATAGAGAGCTCAGAGGCCGCCCCCTCAACAGAAGGGGCGGCCTCTGAGGTCATCTGACCTTTCTCAGGGAGTCAGGCTCTAGAGTAGGCTTGCGGCTCCAAAAACTGCCAGGGCACCGGCAAAACCAGTTATGCCGATCAGGGTTTCCATGACGGTCCAGGTTTTGAGCGTAGTTTTTTCATCCATGCGGAAGAAGCGACTGACCAGCCAGAAACCTGAATCATTGAAGTGGGAGAGCACTACAGAACCGGCGGCAACTGAGACGACCAGGGCGGCGAGCTGAATTGAGTTGTAGTTAGCCGCTAGAACACCGGGGGCAATCAGGCCAGCAGCGGTAGTCAGAGCTACGGTAGCTGAGCCTTGAGCTACACGTAAGATGGCCGCAATCATGAAGCCTGCAAAAATCAGCGGAACCCCTAAATCACCCAGTACATCAGCTAGGGCATTACCAATCCCTGAGGAGCGCAGGACCCCACCGAACATACCGCCGGCACCGGTAATCAGAATAACCGAACAGACAGCGGGCAGGGCGCCGTCCATAATCTTTTGTAGTCCGGCTGCCTGGTCCTGACGCTTGAAGCCTAGCAGGTACATGGCAACTAGGCAGGTGATGAGCAGGGCAACGGGAGTCTCTCCTAAGAGCCGTAGGACCTGGAACCAGGTTTGGTTGGCTGAACCTTCAGGTAGGACACCGCCGGTAGCAAGGGTGTTGAGGCCCGTATTGAAAAAAATAAGGGCCATAGGTAGGAGCAGAACAAAAAGAACCGTTCCAAAAGAGGGCGGGTTGGTAGGATCTTCCTGAGTTTCTTCGTACCCCAGAAGTGCCGGAACCGGTAGGTTAATTCTCTGGGCTACCAGCTTGCTAAAAAGGTAGACTGCCAGGTACCAGGTTGGGACTGCGATCAGGAGTGAGACAAGTAGTAGGGTTCCTACATTTGTTTCAAAGAATGCTGCGGCAGATACCGGCCCAGGGTGGGGTGGAACAAAGACGTGCATAACCGAGAAGGCACCTACAACGGGAATACCGTAGTAGAGCAAGGAACCTCCGACCCAGCGAGCTACTGAGAAGACGATGGGTAGCATGACAACCAGCCCGGCATCAAAGAAGATGGGGAAGCCAAAGAGCATTGAAGCGACACCAAGGGCAATAGGAGCCCTCTTCTCACCAAAAACTGTGATCAGCTTATTGGCTAGCACCTGGGCGCCACCTGAGTACTGAATCAGAGCACCCAGCATTGCGCCCAGTCCCACCAGCAGGGCTACGGAGGCAAGTGTAGACCCAAAGCCACTGAGCATGACCGGTACAACACTGGTAATCGGTATGCCTGTGGCTACTGCGGTCAGGAGGCTGACAATGATCAGGGAGGGAAAGGCATGTAGTTTCAGTTTGATGATGAGAAGTAGCAGGAGCAAAATTGCACCGGCGGCTATAGCTAGAAGCGGGCCTGCGGTCAGGCTCTGACTCCAGTCGTCGGGGAGGGGCATGAGGAACTACTTTCCTGATGGATAAGATGATGTGGTTACGGGCTAGGTCAGGCTAAGGCCTAGAGCTGCATAAGCTCTCTCAAGGACCTGGGGCATCTCCCCTGAGATATCTACGACTACACCCTTTTCATCCTCTTGGAGGGGTTCTAGGGTAGCTAGCTGTGACTCAAGTAGTGAAAGCGGCATAAAGTGGCCTGTGCGCCTCTTCATGCGCTCAGCGATTAGGTCTTTATCTCCGGTGAGATGCAGAAACACAAGTCCCGGTGATGCTTCTCGGAGTACATCGCGGTAGGCACGCTTAAGGGCCGAGCAGGTGACCAGGGTCTTAGCTTTTCGTTTATCTGCTTCCTGAATCCAGGAGGCAATTTTCTCTAGCCAAGGGCCTCGGTCAGAGTCGTTGAGGGGTATTCCTGCGCTCATTTTGCAGATGTTGGATTCTGGGTGCAAGTCATCTCCTTCGATGAATTCCCAGCCCAGCTCATCACGCAGAGCGTGGGCGACACTGGTTTTCCCGGTGCCACTGACCCCCATCACCACAATATGATGCGCGCCATGTGTTTTCATTCCTCCTATTATGCACCGAGGGGGTCACGAACCCTAATTTATTGCTTTACCAGGTCTTAGGCTAAGCCAAGGACTAGGATTTTCACCCTCAGGTATATTCTCTTATCATTTTAGATCCTCCTCCATCGGAGAATAGAAATAACATGCTTTATTTGGCATATTCACTCTTAGAGTCCTCTGCGGGAGTAAGCTGGAAATCAGCTTAATCCCCTGAAAGGACACCAGTGTCTACACCTGCCAGCCTGCCCTGGATCGAAAAGCTTATTCGCACCGAATCCATTAGCCAGACCAGTAATCGGGCAGTCATCGACCTCATCTCCGCAGAATTTGAGAAGTATGGTTTCACCCCCTATTTCACAGACAGCGATGACGGCCAGCGCACCAACCTTTTTGTCACCATTCCGGCCAGCGATGGATCTACTAGTGGCGGATTGGTGCTCTCGGGGCACACCGATGTGGTTCCGGTTGAGGGTCAGGCCTGGACAGTTACTGCCCCTTTTTCACCGCGCGTAGTCGATGGCAAGCTTTATGGCCGGGGGGTATCGGATATGAAGTCTTTTATCGGGGTTATTCTCTGGCTACTCCCCCGCATCGCCCAAGCCCAGCTCACCCGTCCCCTACACTGCGCCTTCTCTTATGATGAAGAAATTGGGTGTGTAGGAGCACCGTCCATGATCCGAGAATTCCGCGAGCGCGGGGTAAAACCCGATTTCGCAGTAATCGGTGAGCCATCCATGATGCAGGTCATTTCGGCCCATAAGGGCGCCCACCGGGGCCGGGTGACTTTTACCGGTGTCGCTAAGCACGCATCACTAGCCCCCCACGGGGTTAATGCTCTAGCTCCTGCGGCGGAGTTCATTACTTTCTTTGAGCAGCTAGCGGCAGGCTGGCGGGAGCACGGCCCCTTTGATGAGGATTTTATTGTTCCGTCGTCCACTGGCGGAGTGAATTTTGCGCGTGGGGGTATCCAGTACAACATTGTGGGTGAGCGTGTGGTCTTGGAGTACGATTTTCGCACGGTACCTCAGATGACGACCGATGAAGTGATGGCCCAGCTTGAGGCTAAGATAGCCGACGATTTGCTACCAGCCCTTAAGTCGCGTGCCCGTGATGCGGAGAAATTGGCGGGTGTTTCTGCCGGTGAGTTTGAGACGGCGGTGGGTATTGAGCACGAGCTTTTGGCTGTTGTTCCTGCGCTGGGCACTGCGGGTGATGCTGAGATTATTGGTCTGGCTAATGACTGGGCAGGGCGTGAGGGGTCGCGGGAAGCTCTTAAGGTTACCTACGGTACCGAAGCTGGCCAGTTTGCCCTCTATGGCGGTGTGCAGGCTGTGGTGTGCGGACCTGGTGATATTGCACAGGCGCATACTCCTAACGAATGGATTGAGCTAGCCCAGATTGAGGCCTGCGAACGCTTTATGGAGAAGGTTTTGGCATGGGCAACCAGCGCCCAGTAAGAACCTGTCAATAGGTTCTTCCAAACTGCAAGGTTGAGTTGCTATTACCTACTGAGCAGGTTTCCTAGGTCTTCGGTGGTATCAAGGCGATAGATGGTCTCCACGGTGTAGTTTTCCCCCAGCTCGGTTGCCACCCGTCCCTGGAGTTCTTTACCCAGGGCTATCCACCGCTGGTACGGGGCTTCTTGGTAGCGAGAAGAGACGGTGGGTGTAGCAGGGTCCCCTATACCCACTTCCTCGTGCAAAGGTGCTCTGCGGTCAAGTGATTCCCAGAGCATGGCCCAGTCTCCGTTACTTCGCAGGTAGAGGGTCAGCCTGTTGAGGTAGCTAAGGGTGAGAACCCAGCAGTTTGTGCGAGTATCTCTGCCGCCGGGTAAGGATCAGGGCCACATTCTCTTTCGATGAGGGCGCGCACGGCACCCATAAAAGCGGTCAGTGCCCGGGTTTCTCGTCCCGTTTCGTCGTCCCCGGGGAGTTTGCCTTCAAAGACCCCAGGGCTCACCTCTTTGAGCAAAGGACAGCCGGGCTGCCCCATCACAGGCGAAGTCACTAGGCTCATATCCCAGGTCTTTGTTCTCTGCGTGTAGGTAGCCCGAATTGTGATGCCGGCAGATGTCTCGGGCCTATAGGTCACGCTCATCTCAGAACGGCCCGGCGGGTGGTAAGGGTCTTGTTCAATTTCCCCTTGCACATAGATGATGGTGCCAGGTTCCCCAGGGTGAGTTTCGATGACAGGAACCGTGAGGATCCCTGCCAGAACGGGGTGCAGTCCGGGAGCTAGGGGGTAGGGCACAAAGTGATAGCTGGCAACCATAAGCCCAGTGTAGATACCCTGCCGATAGTCTGCCTAGAGGCACCGTAACAAAAGTGCCTACCCCAGGTCTATTTCCTGCTGACTTGCTGTAAACAGGAGCTTGAGGTGGACGGAGTAGGCGCAAAGGGCTGTATGTGGGGTCTTACTCCCAGAAGTGCTTCTTGTCGACCACGGGAATCTGGCCGGTGGGTACATAGGTTGCGGCAGCTGATGCGGCGGTTGCGGCGGTGTCTTCTACCTGGGGCAGGATTTCAGCAGACTTGGAGCGGTACATGTGGGTGTTAGCCCATAGCCCAAACCCAAGTACGGCTACCACCAGAACTGTTGAGATGATCTGGAAGATAGAGAACTGACCGTCGTAGTAGAGCTTAAAGAAGGAGCCGCCCATTATGCCACCGGAGATAGGTGCAGCGATTGGCACCCAGGCGTAGAACCAGCGTGATCGGCCCTTGCCATGGATAGGGAGCAGGGTGTGCATGAGGCGGGGGCCCAAGTCACGGGCAGGGTTGAGTGCGTAGCCGGTCTGACCGCCCAGGCCGATGACCAGTACGGTAACCATGAAGCCGAAGGCAAGGGGCTTGAGTACGTCGTTGAGGTTTAGCGTCAGGGCGGAGCCTTCGAGGGCAGGGCTAAAGTTCACGCCCACATAGAGGGCTGAGAAGACCAGCATGAAGGTACCGATAATCTCGGAGAGAGCGTTGGTGAAGTAGTTGTGAATGGCGGGAACGGTGGCGAAGACACCCAGCTTGATTTTGCGGTCAGCGGTGGCTTTCCAGTGAGGTAGGTAGTTGAGGAAGACGATAAAGGCACCAGCCATGGCACCCAGCACCTGGGCCAGGATGTAGCCGGGCACCTTGGCCCACTCAAATTCGCCGTAGGCAGCTAGCCCGATAGAAACGGCGGGGTTCAGGTGGCCGCCGGAATAGTGGTGGGAGGCGTACACACCAAATGCTACTGCGAAGCCCCAGCCGAAAGCGATGGTGAAGAAGTTGTCACCGTGGCCTTTTGAGCGGCGTAGCTCTACGGTGGCGATGACACCACAACCGATGGTTACCATGATCATGGTGCCAAGGAATTCAGCGAGGTAGGGGCTGATGGTATTCACAGGTTCTCCGCACGGTCTGGGGCGTGGGGCCGGTGCTATCCGGTGTCTTCACCCAAATAATTGTTTCGGTTGCGTTTAAGTGTGAATGAGTGGGTTTGTTGGGGCAAGACCTTAGGGGTAAAAGTGCTCTAACACTTAAGCGATTTCCTGCGATTTACCCAAGATAATGTGATTGAAAACCCATAATTTATTTCCACCTACTAAGAATCTAGCCCGGATTCACAAGCGCAGATTCCCGCATTTAGCGAGCAAAAAGACGCTTTAGTGTCTCCAACAGGTAGCCACGGCACTGCCAAGCCACCACAAAAGTCCAGCCCAGCACAGCACCCAGGGTGTTATTGAAAAGGTCCTCGGCATCGAAAGTGCGGATCGCACACCCGTAGTAGCCCCAGAGCCCGGTGAGCTGGGTCAACTCAATAACCAAGGAGACCCCAAAAGCGGCCAGTAGTACGGTACGAAAATGGGCTTTCCAGAACAGGTAGGCAAAGATCCCAAAGGGGATAAAGAGCAAGATGTTGAGGAGCATCTGCAGGATATAGGTGGAAAAAAGGGCTTCGAGCAGACTACCGTGTTCCCGCAGGGCAAACTGTAGGCTCCATCCCAGGAAGAAGCGGGGGTAGGTATTGCCCCATCCCGCCGGGCAGACAAAGGTGTCCCGATCCGGCAGCGGAAGTAGGGTGTAGGCGACCACTCCGGTGGCGTAGAACAGGACTATTGAGGTACGCCCCAGCCGTCGCACGAGGGCACGGGTAGCAAGGTGGCGACTGCCCCACCAGGTCAGGGGAAGAGCAACAAGAGCTAATATAAGCCACAGCCAGATAGCCTGCTGAATCACAGGTAGAGAGTAGTTAAGGTAGTAGCGCATAGTCCAGGGGTGTAGGAATCGGGGGCCTTTATTCTAACCCCTTGTATAAGAGGTCAATTTTATTGTTCCCTTCATGGGCTAGGCCTTCACCTGATAACTGCCCCTCAAAGGGCTAGGGATCCCCCTACAATAAGCCCCAGGGCAGCTGCCAAGGTTGCGCACACAGCTTGTAGCAGGACAAGAATCAAGGGTCCAGCCTTACCGGGGTGGGTGACTGCTTCAAGAAGGGCAGTAGAAAAAGTCGTGTAGCCGCCAAGAAAACCAGCGCCCAAGACCAGTCCAAGACCTTCTGAAAGATCAGAAGCCTGATTCTGGGTTATCACCCCGGTCAGCAGGCCTAAGAACAGGGATCCGGTCACATTAATAAAGAAGACCCCCAGCGGGAGCCGGGTGCAGAGATAAGCCTTAAAATAGCTATCGACCACAAAACGTAAGGCCGCTCCAAGTCCACCAGCACAGAAAATAAGCAAGGCAATCATCGCGGGCCCCTGCCCTTCTGAAAGTAGTTTTCCTTGTGCTCTCTTCCACCGAGCACTTTACCCCAGCGTAACCCTGACCAAGCCATCAGATAGCCTCCAAACAGTGAGAGCACCAGATAAATCAGAGCATCTATGTACTGCCCGGCTGCCCCAAGCTGAGCGAGAGCCAAGGCAAAAGATGAGTAGCTAGTAAATCCACCCAGCACACCGGTGCCTAAAGTTAGACGTGCTGACCTTACCCAGGGTCCCCCTGAACGAGAGTTCAAGAAGCCGGTCAGTACTCCCAGAATGAGGGCACCGGCACAGTTGATGGCAAGCATAGTTACCGGGAACATGTTCAGGGGGTCTGTAGTCAGGGGGTCTACTGCAGAATCGGGGAATAGGGCGGTAAGAGCCACCCTGATAATGGCTCCGACACCACCACCACAAAAGACCAGGAAAGCATCTGAGGGGCTAGGTTTCACCCGCCCAGACTATCACCTTGTTCGCTCATCCTGAGGAGGGGTCACCGGCAGTAAAATTGACCCTCAAAGCCTTGGATCATCTTCTTTAAATTTCCATCATCAAGACCTGTTTCTTTCCAATCTCCCATCGGGTAGAGTCTGTTGCAAGCTGTTACTTGTTTATTTTTGAAGAAGATTTTGGTGGCCCTGCCGGGGTCTCCTGAGTTTGAGTTGGAGGGTTAAGCCTTGCAACTCGTTGAGCGGGCTCGCGTTGATGGTTGTGGTTCCCCTCAGCGCGAGCCTCTTTTATTAAGAAGAAAGGGGGCCTTGTCCCGCACTTAAGGTGCGAGGCAAGGCTCCCTTTTTCTATGCTTTCAGGTCCCAGCTGACTGCGCTCAATCTAGCTGTTACGGGGTTTCCGCGTCGTATCGAGAGCAAAACCAACCAGAGCCGCAACCAAGGTAGGTACAATCCAACCAAGCTGGTAGGAATGGCCCGGTGCCCAGCCGATGAGAGATTCAATGAGCGAAGACCCAATTCCCTGGGAGGAGAGCGTCATGCACAGCGCCCACAGTACCGAGATGATCAGTGCAAAGCGGTGGGTAAAGTTCATCCAGGGCGCCTTAATACCTGCTTCTACCAGCGCAAGAATCACCAGGGTGAGAGCCGGAGGGTACAGGGTGGTGATGATGGGAATGGCAAAGCTCATCAACCCTTCGAGGCCAAAGGAAGCCAAGGCAAAGGCAATCAGGGTGAAGATGATAGCCCAGGCTCGGTAAGACACTGCGGGAATCAGCTTGTTAAAGAAGGAGCTGGTCGCACCGATAAGCCCAACAGAGGTGGTCAGGCAGGCAAGAAGTACAATTAGGCCAAAGACGAGGGCCCCAGCGCTACCCATAGTCTGGTGAGCAGCTTCGGTCAGCAGGGCCGCACCGTCCTTGAATCCCTGCCCATCCTTAATATGACCGCCAATGTATCCCAGGCCCAGGTAGACCAGCCCTAGGAGTAGACCCGCGATAATACCGGCCAGAGCAACACCGCGGAGCAGGTCACCGCGGGCTGTGATTCCTTTTTCTCGTAGGGAGGCAATCACGATAATCCCGAAAGCAAGGGCAGCTAGGGAGTCCATGGTCATGTAGCCGCTGACAAAGCCTGTAGCAAGGGCGCCGCTGGCGTAGTCTTCGGTGGGAGTTGCCGCTGGCTCACGCAGGGTTAAAAGACCCATCACAAAGAGTGCTACCAATAAAGCCACAAGTGCTGGGGTGAGGTACTTACCCAGAGCGTCAACAATTCCGCTGGGGTTCATGGCCAGCACATAGGAGATCCCAAAGAAGATCGCGGAGAAAATCAGGGTGGGTAGTATGCCTTGGGCGCCAAAGTAAGGTTCTACAGCGATGGCGTAACTTACGGTGCCGGTGCGAGGCAGGGCGTAGAGAGCACCAATGGAAAGGTAGACCAGGGGTGGGAAGATCAGGGCAAAGATACGCCCGCCGCGGCTTGCAAGGTCATGAAGGTCAAGACCTGTCACAGCAAGAGCAATCACCGCAAGAATGGGCATCAGCACACCAGTAGCCAGAAATCCAATTATTGCAGGGGTAAAGTTGGTTCCCGCCTCTGCGCCTAGCATTGCGGGGAAAATAAGGTTACCTGCTCCAAAGAACATGGAAAACAGCATCAAGGCTGTCACCAAGACACCTGCAGGAGAAAATGATGATCGAGAAGTAGTGTTCATTTCTGGCGGTTATCAATTCTTGTTGAAAGCGAAAGCTATAGCTTATACAGTTTCGGGCAAGAGGTCCACAAAAGAGTGGGACCTCAGCACCGCAGACCGGTAGAATGGTAGGGATACGGTACTTTCTGCAACAAAGATGGGGGGGTCAGTGTGCGCATTGCTCGTATCTACAATAACAATGTTGCGCTCACCCAGACCTATTCCGGTGAGCAGATTGTTGTTATTGGCAAGGGTCTTGCTTTCGGCAAGCGCAAGGGGGATATGGTTGACCCCACTTTGATTGAACAGACTTTTGTTCCTGAATCAGGGATGTCCGATGAGAGTTTGTCATGGTCTCTGGCAAAAATACCATCAGAGATTTTGGGTATTACAACCGATTTGGAGTCTCTAGTTAAGGCTGAGGGTATCAGCATTTCTCATTCTTTTATTGTGCCGGTAGCTGACCATATCAACTATGCGGTTATTCGCGCCAAAGAAGGCCTAACTGTCGATTATCCGCTCGCTGTTGAGGTGTCGCAGCTGTATCCCCAAGAGGTCCGATTTGGACGTCGTGCCCTTGAGCTGGTTAAAGACCGTATGGGCATTGAGCTGCCCGATATTGAGTCTATTCCTCTGGCTATGCACCTGGTTAATTCTCAGTTCGCTTCTGAGGACATGGGCAGCACTTACCGCATGACCGAGGTTTTTGCCCAGATTTTTGAAGTTATTGGTGCAGGCTTTGGTGGCCCCGTTGATCGTTCGCTTATGAGTGCGGCGCGCTTTGTTACTCATCTTCGATACTTGTTCGTGAGAGCCTCCCAGCACCAGCCACCGGATTCTTCCCCTAGCCTCCCGCTCCTCTTGGAGAGCATGAGAGAGGCTCACCCCCGCGCTTTTGCCTGTGCCCGCAAGGTGCGCCTGGTACTAGAAATGCACCTTAACCAGCCGCTGACCGACGATGAACTCACCTACCTGACGATTCACATTGCCCGTCTTGCCCGGGATCAGTACAGCATCTCATAGCTCAAGCCAGCAAGGGGTAGGGTTTTCAGCATGGCGTGAGAACAAGATGCACGCTGGTTCATCTGTCTATTTTTTCTTCTCCATAAAAGAATCAAAAAATAAACATAGATGCTGGTCAAGCCAATATTTCCCTTAAAGTAGCTTAATATTTAAGGCAAGTATTCCATACAGGTAAACCGAGAGTTAGGCTAAACCTGTAGGGGTTTTTCCAGCCGCCCCTGCATCTACTCTTTCACAAGACTTATGCGAGGAGGTTTTGTGACCATATCTACCCCATCAGCTAGTTCCATTAAAGATCAGGAAGGCCTCTGGAGGAACTTGACGGAGACTCTGGCAACTCTCAATCTCCATCTTGATCGTTGCCTCAAAAAAGAAGCAAAAATTAAGCTGTCCGACTACAAGATTCTGGCAACTCTCATGGAGGCCAATAGCGTCTCTCCCACCGCAGGAACGCTTATACGCATGCGCGATCTTGCGCGAACTACCAGCGTTTCAGCTTCTCGTCTCACCTACCAAATTGAAGCTCTTGAGCGGCAAGGGTGGGTCTCAAAGATGCCTGTGCTTCAGGACCGTCGAGGTAAAGGTATAGTAATTACGCCCTTGGGCCAGCAGGTCTACCGCCAGGCAGCTCCTATATATACCCGAGAGGTACAGCGCACAGTTTTCAGCGCACTTGACCCTTCAATAGCCCTTGCGGTTTCACTTTTTTCGCGAACTGTCCGGAACAACATCACATCACAGAGCAAAACTCAGGACCCGCAATAGCTTATAGGTCATTTGTACCTTCTACAGATAAGGGTTCACACCAGCCATCAAGACGGTACAACCCCTCTCTTATGTGAAGCTGCTATTGGCACCCTCAGTCAGGTATAACTTAGCTGGATTTACCAGCCTTACCCTTGGGTACTGTTCCCACTCTCTGTGCCTTATAGAGCTGTTCACGGTTGGCAAGAACAACTAGAGCCATAGCGTTAAGGGCAAGACCCACAATAAAAATAATCCAGCCAATAATCATAAGCGAGGTTCCGCTTAGGATAGCTCCCACAACGAGAGCTGTCACCGAAACCAGGTAGGCCGGCGAGAAAAGAAATTTTGTATCCATGAACTGAGGTATAACCTATCTGCCGGTAGAGCTTTAGTGAACGTGCGGACGAGGGGGGCGGGGGCGGAAGATACGCTCATCGGAGGTTGCCGCAGGGTTGGAAGGAAGGATCTCGTGAGACTCAGTTACGGGTTCCGCTTCATCAATCTGCGTATCTGATACCTCTCCTAGGCTCTCAGCTTCCTTCTGACCTTCCCCACCCGTCAGCAGAGCAGGAAGAGGTCCGCCCTTGGAACGCTGAATCATGACCAAGGTAGAGAAGACATTGAGGCCCAAGCCAGCCAGAAGCAAAACCCAACCCAGCACCGCGAGCAAAGATGAGCTGACACTCACCAGTAAAGCTCCTACAAGCAGAGACGCAAGGGAAGTCAGGTATGCCGGTGAAAGATCTTTGGGGTCCATGGGTCCTAATTCTTTGGTTTACTTAATGCCTATATTCTAAAGGAAGAATATTTAGGGGTAGGGCGACAAGCGTCCAGTTACACCTGGTGTAGACCTAGCGCCTATCGAGTGGTTACTTACCCCATGGTAGGGGATAATCCTCAGAATTTCTTGAGTATCTACCTCTCGGCATCCTGAATCACCCTAGAAGTTGGGGGCGGTATCCGTCCCTACGCCTCGTCGGCGAATCTGGGGGGAAAAGATGGGGCCCTCCTGGGCCTTGGTAGGTTCGTGCCCACCGCAAGCACTGGATGAGCAACCTCCGCACCCACCAGAGGCGCCGCAGGGAGCAAGAGCTGTACCGGACTCTTGGGCTAGATCTACTCCATGGGCACGCAGGTAGTCTTCGTGTTCTGAAACCAGGTCACGGTCTTCAGCACCAAGAACAAGGAACCCTCCGTCACGAATCATTTTGAGGTCATCGAGGGCTGACTGTCCGGTGGAGGTGAGGTAGTCGCCCAAGAAGAGAGAGTTCACCACATGCAGGGCCAGTGGCTGTAGAGTGCGCAGGTGCATTTCACGCCCCCCGGCCATACGCAGTTCTTTTTCCGGGGCAACCATGCGGACCGTGGCGAGAATCCGTAAGCACCGCATGGGGGTCAACTCCCAGGTTCCTGCCAGCGGGGTTCCTTCAAAAGGCATCAGGAAGTTCACCGGGATTGAGTCCCCCTCAAGTTCTTTGAGGGAAAAGATGGCATCAACGAGCTGTTCATCAGTCTCACCCATACCCACAATCAGGCCAGAGCAGGCAGAAAGGCCGGCGTTTTGGGCTTTTGCGACGGTATCTAGCCGGTCCTGGAAGGTGTGGGTGGTGCAGATATCGGCGTAGTGGTCTTCGCTGGTGTTGAGATTGTGATTGTAGGCATCTACCCCGGCAGTTTTAAGGCGGTCAGCCTGGCCGTCTTTGAGGATACCCAGGCAGGCGCAGACCTCCACCTGAGGGTGTTCTTCTTTGAGGTCTTCTACCATTGCTGCCACCCGCTCAACATCACGATCGGTGGGACCTTTACCGGAGGCCACCATGCACACACGTGATGCCCCACCGGCAATACCGTAGCCGGCCTGCTTGACGGCTTCATCAGCCTTAATCCAGGTGTATTTGAGCACGTCGGCTTCTGAGCCCAGACGCTGGGAGCAGTAGGTGCAGTCTTCGGGGCAGAGGCCCGATTTGAGGTTGACCAGGTAGTTGACCTTGACGGTGTTGCCAAAGTAGTGACGGCGCAGGCGCGAAGCCGCATCCACGAGAGCAAAGGTCTGGGCATCGGTAGCTGTCAGCATGGCGAGCGCTTCGTCGCGAGTCGCAGGCTGGCCAGCTAGGGCCCTGTCGGCAAGAGCAGAAAAGTCAGTCATGCAACCAGTGAACACTGTTTTTGAACAGTGTTCAACTTTTGGGCACCTATGACTTTTTCACTTCTCCTGCTTTAGGACCCACACCCGCCACTACCGCAAGCGCAGTTGCCACCGCACCCACCTGTCTTATCGGAACCGCTCAGGGCGATCTGAGCGTAGGTTTCTGCACCGGCAACACCGTGCTGACTCAGGTAATCCACATATTCGGCGACCAGGTCACGCTCTCCGGCACCTTCAATAGTGAGCCCTGCGCCCACAATAAGTTTGAGGTCCTCAAAAACCAGGCGTGGTTCCTCGAGACTGTCGTTGAGCACCAGGGAATCAATCGCACCCACAGCAAGGGGCTGTAGGGAGCGGAGCGTTGCCTCTCTGCTGGAACCCAGGTGAAGACTACGAGCAGGATCCGCAATACGGGCGGCAGCAATAATGCGTAACGCTTCCATAGGGAGCAGAGCACTGTCCCCTGCCACAAAATCAAGTTCCAGAGCTTTACGTGTTTCACCCTCGTCGATAAGTAGAGGAACGAGTGTTGTAGGGTCAAGCGGTGCGGTAATTTCTAACCGAACCCCCGCTTTTACGTCTGCCGCTACCCCCGGCAGGTTAGTCACTGTCATCAGCGTCCCAAAGTGCTGTTGTCGTAGTTCCGCCGCGAATTCCATGAGGGCGAAGGTAGCCGCAGCACTAGCGGTAAGAACGTCGCTGATGTCCTCGGCGGTGACCTTCTGCCCCGCCCGGACGCGGCGGGTTAGGTCTGAGAAGTTAAGAGTCATGCTCCCCAATGTACTCCCCTACCGCCAGTTTCGACCTGCCGGGTCAGCGCCTAACTGTTCTGAAAACTCAAAGTAGGACACAATGAGGGGGTGGCATTAACCCGTGAAAAGATTCTTGATACAGCTTTTGAAGTACTCCGCCAGTTTGGGCTAGCCGACCTGTCTATGCGCAGGTTGGCAACCGAGCTGGGGGTTGCACCGGGTGCCCTTTACTACCACGTCAAAAATAAGCAGGAGCTCCTTACTCATCTCGCATCTCGCATGTTGCACAGAGTTCTGGTTGCCTCATCTAGGCGGGGTAGAGCAGGCACAGGTAGGTTGGCCATTATCTGCGGTGAACTGTACACCCAACTTATGCCGGTCAAGGAATCTGCCGAGGTAATCCGTCTGGCTATTGCACTGCATCCCCAGGAGCAAGGGCCGGGGCATCTTGATCTTTTAGATATTCTGGAAAGCGAATTTAAACCCCTCTGCGGATCCTCTGCGGGCCTTGCCGCGAGTTCTTTGCTCCATCTGGCTCTCAGCCTGATTGAGGAAGAGCAGACCAGAGCACTACTCACGGGTGCCGCTCCTGCCTCAGATCCCCCGGCAAGCTATATATCTGCCCTGGAACACCTGATTAAAGGTTTCGCAGTCAGTCCCTCAACTCCACCGGGGTATTAGCCTGCGATACCTTCGACAAGAAATAAAGTAGTAGCTTCATACGTTTTCCATGTAGCTAGAACGACAACCGGCTCCTGAAGCCTGTAGAAAAGATAAGTATCGTGACTTTCCGTGTAGAACCCCTGTGGTCAACTCTGCCCGACCATGAGGCCCAGGTAGAGGCCGCCCGCACCGCTTTCATCGATAAGTATGGGGAGGAACCAGACGGTGTGTGGTCAGCTCCAGGTCGACTCAATCTCTTGGGGGAATACATCGACTTTTTGGGCGGCTCCTGCATGCCCATGCCTCTGCCCTACCGCACCTATGTTGCAGGTAAACTCCGCACCGATGGAGTTCTGCGGGCTGCATCTCTCCAGATGCCAGGCGATGACCGCACCGTTGTCATTCGTGAGACCGCTCCCGGAACTATTAAGGGCTGGTTCACCTATGTTGCCGGAGTAGCCTGGGCTATGAATAGGGAAGGCGGCAAAGATATCGCTCTGCCCCACCAGTTTGGTGCCGACCTCCTGATTTCATCGCAGGTTCCCGTGGGCGGGGGGCTCTCATCATCAGCTGCTATTGAATGTTCAACAGCGCTCGCCCTCCTTGATCTTTCGTGCCCTCTACGAGCTGATTGTGACTCCACCGAGGCTCTTCCCTCTGATCGAGGTCCCGGTAATGACCAGCTCAGGGCGCGCCTGGCGCAGGTCTGTATCAGAGCTGAGAACGAGGTCGCAGGTGCCCGCACAGGAGGGTTGGATCAGACCGCTTCTCTTCGTTCCACACCAGGCCAAGCGCTTGTCATTAACTTCAGGGATTTCTCCATTGAACCGCTAGAGGTCGATGTGAATAAGGCAGGTCTAGCCTGGCTGGTTATTAATACCAACACTCCCCACGAGCTCACAGGTGGAAAGTTTGCCGCTCGGCGGGCGGCCAACGAGGCTGTCACCCAAGCTATGGGGCTCGACTATCTACGCAATGCGCTTCCCAAGGACCTATCCTGCGCCGGCCTCAGCGAGCGTGAGGCCAAACAGCGTCGTCTCAATATTATTGACGAGACAGTTAACCGCGCACTGGTTGCCCTGGAAGAAAGTGGGCAGCCCCTAGATTTCCCCCGTGGCTGGGTGCGCCACACTCTTCACGACATGACGCTGGTTGAGCGAGCTGCCTATCTTCTAAAAGCTAAAGCTGCGAGTGGGCACACCGATTGGGTTGAGCTGGGCCATCTCTTCACTGAAAGCTTTGTTTCCATGCGCGATGAGCTACGGGTCTCACGCCCCGAAATTAATGTGGCGGTAGAAACCTGTTTGAAGGCCGGGGCTTTAGGTGCCCGACTGGTGGGTGGTGGCTTTGGTGGCGCTGTTATGGCGCTCATGGATGCCGCGCATATACAGCAGGCCGCCCAGCAGGTTGCTCTTGCTTACGCTCAAGGGGGCTATGATGAGCCTGAGTTCTTGCCGATGGTAGCAGGCTTCCCTGCCGATAGAGATCTTTAGGACTTCTTCTCAGCCTCTCAAAGTATTGCACAGCTCCTTGAATGCCGGACTGACTATCTCAGCATATCTACAGCCTGGCGGGTTTCTTTTCACAGTGAGAGTGCATAAACTGGGCTTCAGGGATGGCTTTCCTGCCGTCCTGGTATATACCTCACATAAGGAACAACAAATGGGTTTTGACCTCAATAACGCCATCAACGAGAACCTCGAGAAGGCGCAGGACGTCGTCAACGAAAAGGCCGGTAAGGAAGTTGTCAACGACGACCTTGCTCAGAAGGCCAAGGACGTTGCATCCGATGTTGCCAATAAATTGGGCGAGAAATTCAACAAGTAAAGCTTGGGTTTACCCCACAAAACAATACCCAAGTATCACCTTATAAAGGTTCTATCCGTCTCTGGATATAGATGAAAGGAGCCTCTCATGGCTGCAGAAGAGAAATTTGAAAACGGTCTAGACAACCTAGCTGGTAAAGCTAAGGAAGCTGGCGGAAAGCTGACAGGTAATGACCACCTCGAGGCAGAAGGCAAGACCGATCAGGTCAAAGCTCAGGCACAGGACAAGGTTGAAGACGCCAAGCAAGCCGTAAGCGACGGTATTGACAAGGTCAAGGAAACCTTCTCCGGGATTGCAGATTCTTTCAAGAAAGACTAAGTTAGTTTCTTCTTGGGCGTCACAGGTTGTACCTGTGGCGCTTTTTTATTGGGGAGGGGCGATTCCGTAGGGTTTTATTCGCTTATTTACCCACACAGGCTTTATCCACAGGTGGGGATAAATTTGGGGAAATCTCTTACATCCATGTAATTTCAAGATCTCCATCAGCTCGGGTCCGCTATACACAGTTTTTAACATCTGTGGAATTACATCTATGTAGTTATTAACAGCTGTGGATAAACTGTGTGGAACCCTGGTTTAAGTACAGTGGGGCTGGCTAGCTATAGGCCACCCGCCCCACTGTTCTTGTCATTTTGTTGATCTGCCCACTAGCGGCTGAGTCGCTTACCCCGAGGTGTTGGGATACGGTCTAAGAGGGTAGCTACCGCGGCACCTGTAATCAGCCCGCCTAGGTGGGCTTCCCACGAAATACCAGAAGCAAAGAAACCAAAGGCAAAGTTGAGAACAACTAAGAGGACAATGCCATTGGTGCTCTGTTTGCGAGCGCGGGAGAGGGCAAAGAAGGCTCCAAAGAGCCCAAAAACGCCACCCGATGCGCCCAGCGTACTGGTGTCCATGGTGCCCATTATCTGGGCAATCAGATGCACCGCCAGGGACCCTCCAATAATGGAGAGCAGGTAGGTTGCCAAGAATTTCCACCGTCCCAGTAACGGTTCCAGGGCCTGCCCAAAGAGGTAGAGGGTCAGCATATTGAGCAAAAGATGGGTGATGTTGCTGGTGGAGTGCAGAAAGCCTGAGGTCAGCAGGCGGTACCACTGTCCCGTATATTCCACGTAGAGGGGGTTGTAAATGCCGAATAGGGTGACCTGGCGGAAGAGTATTTGGAGGACCCACACCAGGCAGTTGAGAGCGATAAGGATGTAAGTAACGATGGGCATGGTGCGGGCATACCGAATTTTAGGTGCGGTAGCTTGAGCGGCAGTCATACAGTCCACGCAGATCATGCCAACTTCTAAGGGCACCTGACATTTGCCGCAGGCCAGTCTGCCACACCGCCCACATCGTACATAGGTTATCTGATCAGGGTGGCGTGGGCACACCGAAACCTGTTCATCCTTATACCCGTAACCGCCTGTCTGTTGGCTCACGGGGCCTTCCTTTCTCTATGTACTCCTCATAAGCGCAGAGTGCAGAAAGGCCCGCCCAGAGTTCGGGCGGGCCTGGAGTAAATCTTTACGGAGATTTAGAGCTCTTCGATGTCGATGGAAGAAATGACGACGTCTTCAACAGGGCGGTCCATGGCGCCAGTAGGAACACCTTCAATCGCATCAACGACCTTCTTGGAGTCCTCATCTGCAACCTCACCGAAGATGGTGTGGCGGCCGTTGAGCCAGGGGGTTTCAACGGTGGTGATGAAGAACTGTGAGCCGTTGGTGCCGGGGCCTGCGTTAGCCATAGCGAGCAGGTAGGGCTTGTTGAAGGAGAGTTCAGGGTGGATCTCGTCCTTGAACTGATAGCCGGGTCCACCGATACCCTGGCCGAGGGGGTCGCCACCCTGGATCATGAAGTCGCGGATAATGCGGTGGAAGATAACGTCCTTGTAGAGGGGGCCGTTCTGTGCTTCGCCGGTGCGGGGGTGGCGCCATTCCTGGCTACCATCGGACAGGCCGATGAAGTTTTTGACGGTTACCGGTGCGTGGTTACCGAAGAGGTTAACGACGATGTCACCGTGGTTGGTGTGAATTGTTGCTTTTGCAGTTGCAGTCATGTCCCTATTCTTGCACGGGGTGTTCAATACCCGCTAGCTATTCGCTGTGCTTTTGCACTAAGCGAAAGCGGCTCAACTTCAGCGAGTAGAGAAACACGGGTGTTTTTTGAGGTATCCAAACCCTATTTTGAATGATAGAAAGTAAGCTGATAATGAGATACTAGTAAAACCTGCTAGTTCATTTAGTTGAGCCGGGAAGGCAAAACTGCAAGCAGGTTAAGACTCTAAGGAGAGACCATGGAACTATGTAAGAAGAGCAAGGCTAAGAAGGCCCAGAAGCAGGCAGAGAAGCTGCTGGCGAAGGCTACTAAGAAGTCCGGTAAGAAGGCAGATAAATTGACTGCTCTAGCGGAGAAAAAGTTCAGTCGTGCCGAGAAGTTGACCGGCAAAAAAGCACACCAGCTCGGCAAGAACGCTCGCTCGGTTGCCCAGGATGGCGTACAGAAGGCTGAAAAGATTCAAGGCAGCCTTGCCGATAAAATTCAGTCAAAGGTGAACGATGTAACACCTGCGGTAGAAGGTGCTGTAGCTCAGGCTCGAATCAAAGCAGCCGGCGTTGCCTCAACTGTGGCCGGTAAGATTTCGGATGTAGAGGCACCGGCTGCGGTTGAAACTCTAGCAACCAAGGTGACCGGCGATAAGAAAGCCCTGAAAAAAGCTCAAAAGTCTGCCGCTAAGGCCGCTAAGTCTTATGCTAAGGAACAGAAGAAGGCTGCTAAGAGTGGCGGCAAGGGCCTATTGGTCTTTGGCCTGCTGGTTGCTGGCCTTGTTGCTGGCGCTGCTGCCTACAAGGCTTCACGCCCTGTCGAGGATCCCTGGAAGACCCCTGCGGCCTAACCTTTCCTGCCTTGAGTTAAAGAAGGGGGGCCTGTCTCTATAAGAGACAGGCCCCCCTTTCTGTGAAAATTGGTGGGGCCGGACGCAAAGCTCTACCAGGAACATGCGACGCAGGGCAGGTGAGGGGGAAATCTGGCGGGCTAGCACCCTTGAGGTGCTGTTCATGGGCTAGGTCTCATCTGAAGACAAAAAGAGACCCTAGGCTTTTCAGCCTAGGGTCTCTTTGAACTAAATTTAAA